>NZ_JBHLZP010000704.1:0-3465 GCF_042429965.1 Actinoallomurus acaciae | reverse complement strand
CGGTCCTCGCGCTGCTCGCCGCTCTGACCGGCCTCGCCGGGGTCGGGTACGGCGTGCGCGCGCTGATGCCGCGCGGCCTCTTGCGCCTGCGCCGCGGCCTGCCGGCGGTGATCGCGATGCGGGGCCTGCTGTTCGGCGCGATGGGCGGCACCGAGGCGTTCATCCCACTGGCGCTGACCACGCGGTTCGGTTTCCGCCCAACGACGGCCGGGCTGGTCCTCACCGCGGGCGCGATCGGCTGGTCGGCGGGCTCATGGTGGCAGGGCCGGTTCCCCGGCACCTCGCGCGTGCGGTTCGTCGTGGCCGGCGCCGGTCTGCACGCCGTGGGCGTCGCCGGGGTCGCGCTGTCCCTCCACGTCTCCGGCTGGCTGGCCCTGCCCGCGTGGATCGTCGCGGGCGTGGGCATCGGCACCGCCTTTCCGGCCCTCAGCGTGCTCGTGCTCCGGCTGTCCGCGCCGGAGGCCCAGGGCACCAACTCCTCCGCCATGCAGATCAGCGACACGCTCGGCTCGTCGCTCGCCGTCGGGATCGCGGGCGCGCTGGTCAACGCGGCGGGCCTGAACACCGGGGCGGCCTGCACGGCCGTCATCGCCATCGTCGCGGCCCTGGCCGCCCACCGAGTCGAGGCCTCCCATGCGTGACTTCACCCTTCCCCCGGCCCTCGAGGCGAGTGAGCCGCCCGCGCGGCGCGACGACGTCCGCCTGCTCGCCGGCACGCCCGACGGCGTGACCCATCACTCGTTCGGGGCGCTGCCCGAACTGCTGCGCCCCGGCGACCTGCTCGTCGTGAACACCTCGGCGACGCTGCCCGCCGCCGTACGGCTGGACCGGCTGGCGCTGCACTTCTCCGGTCCGCTGCCGCCCGGATCCGACGGCGCCGAGGACGCCTGGCTGGTCGAGCTGCGGCTGCGCGAGGCCGGGGCGACGGTGCCGTATCCGGGCGGTCGCCGCGGTGAGTGGTTCCCGCTGCCCGGCGGCGCGACGCTCACGCTGCTCGGACGGCAGACGCCACGGCTGTGGCGCGCCCGGCTGAACACCGACGTCGTCCCGTACCTGCGTCGCCACGGCGTGCCGATCCGGTACGGCTACGTGGGCCGCGACTGGCCGCTGTCGGCGTACCAAACGGTGTTCGGGACCGGTGTGGAGGCCGGTGTGGGGGACGGTCTGGACGGCGGCAGCGCGGAGATGCCGAGCGCGGGGCGGCCGTTCACGTACGAGCTGGTGACCCGGCTCGTCGCCCGCGGCGTACAGGTCGCGCCGATCACCCTGCACACGGGCGTCGCGTCGCCGGAGAAGGACGAGCCGCCGTACCCCGAGCGCTACGACGTGCCCGCCCCGACAGCCCGGCTGGTCAACCACGTGCGCTGGGAGGGCGGCCGGGTGGTCGCCGTCGGCACGACCGTCGTACGGGCCCTGGAGACCGCGGTGGCCGGCCACGGGTTCCTCCGGCCATCGCGCGGATGGACCTCGCACGTCGTCACGCCGGAGGTGGGCGTACGGGCGGTGGACGGCCTGCTCACGGGCCTGCACGAGCCGCGATCATCACACCTGCGGATGCTGACCGCGGTCGCCGGAGAGGCGCTCCTGGAACGGGTCTATGAGGAGGCGCTGGCCGAGGAGTACAGGTGGCATGAGTTCGGCGACGTGAACCTCCTGCTCCGCCGACGCGGCGGCGAGATCCCCGACCCCTGAGAACACGCTTCCCCACGAGCAGGGGAGGGGGACCTGAGGGCGAACGCCGAGTGTCCGCATAGTGGACGCCGGAGCGAAACCCGATCGCGGCCAAGTAGCGTGGTGAGCAGCATGAATGCCAAGAAGCGCACATTGCTGATCACGCTGACCGGCCGCGACCGTCCTGGAGTGACGTCGCGCCTGTTCACCACACTCTCCGCGTTCCCGGTGACCGTGGCCGACGTCGAGCAGGTGGTGATCCGCGGACGGCTGGTGCTCGGGGTGCTGGTCTCCTATGGCTCCGACACCGATGTCGGCAAGGTTCTGGCCGCGACCGAAGAGATCGCCACCGACCTCGGCATGGAGCTGGAGCTGGCCACCGGGTCGGGCAACGACTCCGAGCGGGGCGCGCGGCGGCGGCACGGCCGGCTGCACGTCACCATCCTCGGTAGCGCGCTCCGACCCGCCGCGCTCGCCGGCATCGCCGGCCGCATCGCCGCGCACGGCGCCAACATCGACCGCATCGAGCGGCTCGCGCACCAGCCGGTGACATGCATCGAACTGCACGTCACCGGCGCCGACCCGGACGGGCTGCGCACGGCCCTGGCCGCCGAGGCCGCCGAGCTGCAGGTGGACGTCGCGGTCCAGCGCGGCGGCCTGGCCCGCCGGGCCAAGCGGCTCATCGTCATGGACGTCGACTCGACCCTGATCCAGGGCGAGGTCATCGAACTGCTCGCCGAGCACGCCGGCCGCAGGGCGCAGGTCGCCGCGATCACCGAGGCCGCGATGCGCGGCGACCTCGACTTCGAGGGCTCGCTGCGCGAGCGCGTCGCGATGCTCGAGGGCCTCGACGAGAGCGTCCTGGAGGCCGTGCGGCACAGTGTGGAGTTCTCCCCGGGCGTCCGCACCCTCGTCCGCACGCTCAAGCGGCTCGACTACAAATTCGCGATCGTCAGCGGCGGCTTCACCCAGATCACCGACGCGCTGGCCGCCGACCTCGGCATCGACTACGCCGCCGCGAACGTCCTGGAGATCAAGGACGGCAGGTTGACCGGGCGGCTGGTCGGGCCGATCATCGACCGGCCGGGCAAGGCCGCCGCGCTCGAACGCTTCGCGGCCGAGGCGGGCGTACCACTCAGCCAGACGGTGGCGATCGGCGACGGCGCCAACGACCTCGACATGATCGCGGCTGCCGGGCTGGGCATCGCCTACAACGCCAAGCCGGCCGTCCGCCAGGCCGCCGACACCGCGGTCAACGTGCCGTACATGGACAGCATCGCGTTCCTGCTCGGCATCTCGGGCGAGGAGATCGAGGCCGCCGACGCCGAGGACCCGGAGCTGGCCCGCTGACGAGGCCTGGGCTCCGGAGAGCTCAGACGATCAGCGCCCGTCCCTGTTCGGCCAGCCGGTGGGCGTCCTCGGCCAGGGCCCGTACGGCGTGCCGGGCGCCCGCCACCTCGATCAGCGCCTCGCGCAGTGCGGTCACCGCGTCGATCCTCGCGCCATCCGCGATCTCGGCGCGGCGGCGACGGCACAGCCGCGACAGGTGCGCGTCCAGCTCGCCCAGCAGGTCGCCGAGCTCCAGCGGGTCGGCGCCGGCCTCCGCGTCCAGATGATCGGCCACCCGATGAAGGATCGCGGGGATCGGCCCTGCGGACACCGGCCGCTCCTGGACCAGCGCCGCGAGCGTGGCGGCATAGTCGCGCAGCCGCCGCGCCATCGCCGTCGCCTCACGGAGGCCGTGCAACGGCTCGGCCGGCGGCGCCGGCTCCTGGGCGAGCCGTACCGCCGTAT
>NZ_JBHLZP010000703.1:0-3467 GCF_042429965.1 Actinoallomurus acaciae | reverse complement strand
CGGGCGCTCACCAGCGCCCGCTCGGGTGTGCGCGCGCGACCACCTGCATCTCGGCGAGCAGCCGGCTGAGGGCCTCGGTGTGCGTCCCGTGCCGACCGGTTCGCCCGCCGACTCCGGCGAGCGGCGCGCGGTCCGGGCGGTCGACGCCGCTCACGGCGAACACCTGGTCGAGGACGGCGTCCACCTCGTCGCGGGTGGAGGCGGGGTCGACGCCGACGCCCGCCCGCGCGAGCGCGCGTTCGAGGGGGTGTGTGGAGACCAGTTCGTCCTGGAAGGGCCACAGGGCGTCCAGGGCCGTGACGAGCCTGCGGTGCGACTCGTCGGTGCCCTGCGCGAGGGTGAGAAACCAGCGGCCCGCCCAGTCCCGGTGGTACGCGACCTCTTTGACGCCCTTGGCCGCCACCGCGGCCAGCACCTTGTCATCGCTCCCGCGGAGTCGTTCCAGCAGCGCGAGGCGGGCCGCCGAGAACAGCAGCAGGCGGACGACGACGTGCGCGAAGTCGCCGTTCGCCACCTCGGCGAGGCGCACGTTGCGGAACCGCCCGTCCTCGCGGAAGAAGGCGAGCGCGTCCTCCGCGGGCACCGGCGAGCCCTCGGGCAGGACGGGCACGACGCCGGGGTCCGCGGCGGCCGCCCGCGCCAGCAGGAGGCGTGCCTGGCCGAGGAGGTCGAGGGCCATGTTCGCCAGTGCGATGTCCTCTTCGAGGTCGGGCGCGCGGCTGCACCATTCCGACAGGCGCTGCGACATGATCAGGGCGTCGTCGCCGAGCATGAGGCAGTAGGCGGCGAGGTCGGCGTGGTCGACGCCGTCCGGCACCGTCGTGTCCACGCCCGCCAGCGGATCCTCGAAGTCGGTGCCGAAGGCCCACTGCGAGGAGTCGCCGCCGATCAGACCGTCGAAGATGCTGCCGTGGTCATCGGTCATGGTGGGCTGCCCTCACATGTGCGGCACGTTGTCGGGGATCTCATAGAACGTCGGGTGGCGGTAGACCTTGTCGCCGTTGGGCGCGAACAGCGGGTCCTTCTCGTCCGGGCTGGACGCGGTGATCGCGTCGGCCCGTACGACCCAGATGCTCACGCCCTCGTTGCGCCGGGTGTAGACGTCGCGCGCGTGCCGCAGGGCCATCGCGTCGTCCGGGGCGTGCAGCGATCCGACGTGCACGTGGTTGAGCCCGCGCTTGCCGCGGACGAACACCTCATAGAGCGGCCACTCCCGCCGGTCGCCGCTCATCGGGCACCCGCCTCGGAGCGCTCCGCGAACGCCGACGCGGCCTCGCGCACCCAGGCGCCGTCCTCGTGCGCGGCGCGGCGGTGCGCCAGTCGCTGCGCGTTGCACGGCCCGTTCCCGCCGATGACCGCGGTGAGCTCCGCCCAGTCCGGCTCGCCGAAGTCGTGGTGGCCGCGCTCCTCGTTCCAGCGCAGGGCGGGGTCGGGCAGGGTCACGCCGAGCGCCTCCGCCTGCGGGACGGTCATGTCGACGAACTTCTGCCGCAGCTCGTCGTTGGAGTTGCGCTTCACCCCCCAGGCCATCGACCGCGCGCTGTTGGGCGACTCCCCGTCCGGCGGGCCGAACATCATCAGGCTCGGCCACCAGAACCGGTCGACCGACTCCTGGACCATGGCGCGCTGCGCGTCCGTGCCGCGCATCATCGTCATGAGCAGCTCGTAGCCCTGCCGCTGGTGGAAGGACTCCTCCTTGCAGATACGGATCATGGCCCGGCCGTACGGCCCGTAGGAGGTGCGGCACAGCGGCACCTGGTTGCAGATCGCCGCTCCGTCGACGAGCCAGCCGATCGTGCCGACGTCGGCGTAGGAGAGCGTCGGGTAGTTGAAGATCGAGGAGTACT
Source organism: Actinoallomurus acaciae (assembly GCF_042429965.1). Classification (NCBI taxonomy): domain Bacteria; kingdom Bacillati; phylum Actinomycetota; class Actinomycetes; order Streptosporangiales; family Thermomonosporaceae; genus Actinoallomurus; species Actinoallomurus acaciae. Next base: position 1,620 of record NZ_JBHLZP010000703.1, on the reverse strand, counting down.
TCTGCCGGCCGGTGAGGAGCAGGTCGGTCAGCTCCGCGCGGGAGACGCCGAGGGTCTCGCACGCCGAGTAGAGGTAGAGGCCGTGCCCGGCCTCGTCCTGCACCTTGGCCAGGAGGATCGCCTTGCGGCGCAGCGACGGGGCGCGTCCGATCCAGTTGCCCTCGGGCTGCATGCCGATGATCTCCGAGTGGGCGTGCTGGGCGATCTGGCGTACGAGCGTCCTGCGGTAGGCCTCCGGCATCCAGTCCCGGGGCTCGATGCGGTCGTGGCGTGCGATGGTCGCGTCGAACCCGGCCTGCAGCCGCCCCTCCGGATCCCGCTCCGTGGGGGTCGTCGTCATCTTCCCTCCGAGATTATTTACTTATCGCTCGGTCAGTAATAAGGTCGCACGGCCGGGGCCGTCCGCGCAACCGGTCGCGGTGCACGAAGGCCACCAGGTCCCGTCCCGGAGAGGAGATAGTGTGAGCGCGCTGCTGGAGAGCTATGCCGCCGGACGTTGGTTCCGGGCGGCGGACGACGGGGCACCTCTGCTCGACGCCGCGACGGGCGAGGAGGTCGCGCGCGTCTCCAGCCGGGGCCTGGACGTCTCCGCGATGGTCCGGCACGCGCGGGAGACCGGCGGCCCCGCGCTGCGCTCCCTGACCTTCCACGAACGGGCCGCCCTGCTCAAGGCGCTGGCCAAGCACCTGATGGCCGGCAAGGAGGAGCTGTACGCGCTGTCGGTGCGGACCGGCGCCACCGCGGCGGACACCGCGATCGACGTCGACGGCGGCGTCGGCACCCTGTTCGGCTACGCGAGCAAAGGGGTGCGCGAGCTGCCGAACGACACGGTCGTCCTCGACGGCGGCCTCGAGCGCCTGAGCAAGGGCGGTACGTTCGTCGGCCAGCACGTCTACACGTCCCGGCCGGGTGTCGCGGTCCAGATCAACGCCTTCAACTTCCCGGTCTGGGGGATGCTCGAGAAGCTGGCCCCGGCGTTCCTCGCCGGGCTGCCCTCGATCGTCAAGCCCGCGAGCCAGACCGCGTACCTCACCGAGCTCACCGTCCGGCGGATCATCGAGTCGCGCATCCTGCCCGAAGGCGCGCTCCAGCTCATCGCCGGTGGGGCGGGCGGCCTGCTCGGCGAGCTGACGGTCCAGGACTCCGTCGCCTTCACCGGCTCCGCGCACACCGCGGGCGTGCTGCGCCGCCACCCCAACGTGCTGGACGGCGGCGTGGTCCTCGGGGTCGAGGCTGACTCCCTCAACTGCTCGATCCTCGGGCCCGACGTACGGCCGGAGGACCCGGAGTTCGACCTGTTCGTCCGGGGCGTCGCCACCGAGATGACGGTCAAGGCGGGCCAGAAGTGCACGGCCATCCGCCGCGTGCTCGTGCCCGCGGCGGCGGCCGACCGGGTGATCGAGGCACTCGCCGCACGATTGGCGAAGGTCACGGTCGGCGACCCGCGCAACCCCGGCGTACGGATGGGCGCGCTCGCGAGCCTCGGCCAGCGCGACGAGGTGGGCAAGGCCGTCGAGGCGCTGCGGGCGAACGCCGAGGTCGTCATCGGCGATCCCCGTGGCGCGGCTCCGGTGGACGGCGACCCCGCGCGCGGCGCCTTCATGACGCCGCGCGTGCTGC
>NZ_JBHLZP010000702.1:0-3483 GCF_042429965.1 Actinoallomurus acaciae | reverse complement strand
CTCACCCCCGCCGCGCTGTCGCGCGTCGGCGCCGGTCGCGCCGACCCGGGCTTCGCCCGCTGGGACTGCCGCTGGAAGGGCGCGGGCGAGACCGACGTTCAGCTGCGCTTCGACCGCAACGGCCCGCTGAGCGCCGGGGACGACGGCACACCGGTGCGCCTCGCCGGCCACGCCGCCTTCATCCAGGCCGGCGGCGACGGCCATGGCACGTGCGTGGCCCAGGTCGTGCACCGCACCTACACCGACACCGGCGGGCAGCCGACCGCCGAGATCGTCTTCCTCGTGGTGTCCGGATCACGAGCCGAGAGCCGGCTCTGCGCCGACGCGAAGGCCCTCGCCTCGGCCGCCGCGACCCGGCTGCCCAAGACGTGAACGCGCACGACCCACACGATGACGGGAGGACGCAGGTGAGTCCGTTTCGGCCGGTGGACGGCGGTACGACGTTGCCGGAGAGCCATGGCAGCCTGGCCCGCGGCGTCCCGCCGTCGGCACCCGGCACCATCTTCACCCTGACCCTCGCCGGCGGCATCGCGCTCGGCTCGGGCGAGGGCCGCGAGGTGATCTTCGGCCGCAACCGGCCCGACGTGCACGTCTGTCTCGGCGAGGACGACCTTCGGGTGAGCCGCCGGCACGGCAGCCTCGTGCACCGCGGCCGGCACTGGTGGCTGCACAACACCGGGCGGCTGCCGATCCGGCTGCCCGGCGCGCGCCTGCTGTTCGGGAACGAGGAGCCGGTGCCGCTGGCGGAGGGATACACGCCGCTGTTCGTCCGCGGTTCGAACGAACGCGAGCACCTGCTCGAGGTGTACGTCGCCGGCGCCGACGGGCGACGGCCCGCCCCCCGCCACGAGGACGTCACCCGGCCGCCCAAGGTGTGGAGGCTCGACGAGGACGAACGTCTCGCGCTGATCGTCCTCGGCCAGCGATACCTGCTGCACGAGCCGCGCCCGCAGCCCCTGCCCTGGCACATGGCGGCCGGGCAGCTCGCCGAGCTGCGGCCGGACGCCGGCTGGACCCGCAAGAAGGTCGAACACCTCGTCGTCGGCGTACGCAACCGGCTGTCCGCCGGCGGCGTCGCGGGCCTGACCCGCGCCGAGATCGGCGAGCCGGTCGGCAACGCCCTCAACCACAACCTGCTCCGCGAGCTGCTCCTGTCCACCACGCTCGTCCCGCCGGACCTGGCCGTCCTGGACGAGCCGCCCGTCAGGGGCGGAGAACGGCCTTGATGACACCGTCGGCGCGCCGGTCGAAGACCCGGTAGAGCGCCGGCGCCTCCTCGACCGGTCCGTGGTGGGTGACGATCACACTCGGATGGGCCCGCCCCGACAGGATCAGGTCGCGGAGCAGCACGGTGTAGCGCCGGTCGTGGGTACGGCCGAACCGCACCGACACGCCCTTGGCGAACAGCGTGGCCCACGGCACCGAGAGCCGGCCGTCGGTGTGGCCCCGAGGGGCGGGGGACAGGTCCTTCTCGGCGTACACGCCGATGATGCCCAGGTGCCCGCCGGGGTTCACCAGGTGGGCCAGGTCGCTGATGACCTGCGTGGGGTTCTCCTCGCCGGGCCGGAGGCGGTCGCAGGCCTGGAACCCGACCGCGTCGATGCCGGCGTCCACCCCGCTCAGGGGTTCCTCGCCGGGCGGCAGGCCGGAGGCGCGGCGCAGATCGCGGATCTGCTCGACCGGATCGCCCGCACGGAAGTCGACGGGCGTGGCGCCGATCTCGGCCGCCTTCTCCAGCCGCTCGGGCACCTGGTCGACGACGTAGACCTCCTCGGCGCCCTTGAGCAGTGCGCTGTACGCCGAGAGCAGTCCGATGGCGCCCGCGCCGAAGACCGCGACGGCCGCGCCGGCGGACACCGACGCCAGCTCGGTCGCGTGCCAGCCGGTCACGAACGCGTCGGGCAGCATCGCGAAGTCGTCCTCGAACACATCGTCCGGCTCTCCGGGCACCGGAACGCAGTTGGCGTCGGCGAAGGGCACGCGCAGCAGTTCGGCCTGCGCGCCCCGGTAGCAGCCCATCCCGGCATAGCCGTACGCGGCGCCGAACCCGCCGGGACGCACGCGCAGGCAGGCCGCGGACAGCCCCCGCGCGCAGTTGACGCACACCCCGCAGTAGAGGTGGGTCGGGATCACCACCCGGTCTCCGCGCTCGACCATCGTTACGGCGTCGCCCACGCTCTCGACCACGCCGAGCGGCTCGTGGCCGAGGACCATGCCGGGCTCGGCGCCCGTGCGCCCGTCGTACATGTGCAGGTCGGTGCCGCAGATCGCACTGGAGGTCACCCGGACGACGACGTCGGACGGCTCCTCGATCCGTGCGTCCGGCACCTCCTCGACCGAGACCGTACGGGTGCCCTCGAAGACGACCGCCCTCACCGCACGACTCCGTTCTCGCTCATGCCCGGTTCCGTACCCGCCCTCGGCGCATGTCAGGCGGGGCAGGTCCCGTACGTGGCCGCTACCGGGTGTGTCCGGTGAGACGGGCGGCGCGGGCGATGAGGTAGTGGCGTTCGGGCAGGCTCATCGTCAGCCGGGCGGCCGTGCGGTAGTGCTCCACGGCCTCCGCGTGGTCGCCGCGCATCTCCAGCAGGTGGGCCCGGGTCGCGTGCAGCCGGTGGTGGCCGGAGAGGCGGCCGTCGGACTCCAGCGCGTCGAGGAGTGCCAGGCCGGCCGCCGGGCCGTGGGCCATGGCCGCCGCCACGGCGCGGTTGAGCGCGACCATCGGGTTGTCCGACATGCGTTGGAGCAGTCCGTACAGCGCGAGGATCTGCGGCCAGTCGGTCTCCTCGGCGGTGGCCGCCTCGTCGTGGACCGCGTTGATCGCGGCCTGGAGCTGGTACGGGCCGACCGCGCCCCGGGACAGGGTCGCGGTGATGAGCGCGACGCCCTCCGCGATCGCCGGGCCGTCCCACCGGCTCCGGTCCTGCTCGGCGAGTGACACCAGTTCTCCGGACGGGTCCGTACGGGCCGGTCGCCGTGCCTCGACCAGCAGCATCAGCGCCAGCAGCCCGGCCACCTCGGCGTTGTCGGGCAGCAGCGCGTGCACGGCCCTGGTCAGCCGGATCGCCTCCCGGGACAGCTCGACGCGGTGCAGGCCGGCACCGGTCGTCCCGGTGTAGCCCTCGTTGAAGATCAGGTAGAGGACGTGCAGCACCGACCGCAGGCGGCCCGGCCATTCCTCCACCGACGGCCTGCGGAACGGCACGCCGGAGGCCCTGATGCGCTGCTTGGCCCGGCTGATCCGCTGGGCCATGGTCGCCTCGGGCACCAGGAACGCCGCCGCGATCTCGGCGGTCGTCAGCCCGCCGACGGACCGCAGCGTGAGCGCGATGGCCGACGCCGGGGTCAGCGACGGGTGGCAGGCCAGGAACAGCACGGTCAGCGTGTCGTCGCGGTCCGCCTCGCCCTCCTCGTCGGCGGCCGGCGCCGACCGGCGGTCGTCCGGCGTCCGCCGGGCCACCAGGTCCTCCCGGCGCCGCCGCG
>NZ_JBHLZP010000701.1:0-3495 GCF_042429965.1 Actinoallomurus acaciae | reverse complement strand
CGAACGCCGTCGCCCGGCTCACCCCGACAGCACGAGCAGCACCCGAGATGCTGCCCGCCTCCCGATCCAAAGCCTCCAAGAACCTCGCCCGCAACTCCCCAGAAACCACGGTCCCCGCAACTCCTTGAAATCCAAGGTGTTGCGGGGACCGCTAGAACCCGAGGATGCCGGGGGTCCCTTCGTCCTCTGGAAGGCGCAGACGGGCTCTCAGGGGGAGGCCGTCAGCGCGCGATCAGCAGGCGCCGAACGCGGGCGACGGTCTGCGCGGCGTCGCGGCGGGCCCGGCGTGCGGCCCGGGCCTCGGCGATGCCGCGCCGACGCGCCGCGTCGCGCTCGGCCTCGCGTATTCGTTCCTGGGACAGTTCAATGCTGAGCAAGCTCATCTTCTGCTCTTTCTCGGTGCGTGCGGTCTCGGTCGGTCGGCGCGTCATGCCGCCACCTCGGCGTTCTTGCGCGGACGCCCACGCGGCCGCTTCCGGGGGACGACGACTCCGCGGATGAACAGCTCTCCACCCCAGACACCCCAGGGCTCCCGGCGCTCGAGGGCGCCGGCGAGGCAGGCACGCCGGATCGGGCACTCGGCGCACAGCGCCTTGGCCAGCTCGACGTCCTGGGGCGACTCGGCGAAGAAGAGCTCGGGCTCCTTCCGGCAGGGAAGATCGAGGTTCTCGCTGATCGCAGTGAGCGCGAGGCCCAAGGTCTCCACCCCTTTCTTGATCTGATCTCTCGTTGGTTCGGTGTGGCCGAAACAAAAAGGCCGCGGTTCCCGGGGTCGGGATCCGCGGCCTGGAGGCCTGCTCAGAGCTTTCACTCTGGTGGTCTCCAGGGTGGCGGACCCAGCGGCATACGGATGGCCGCATCCTTGGCCTGGGCGGTCAGCTGGACGGCGCCGAGCGTCGTGAAGACGTGCTTCTCCACTCGCTTCTCCACGCCATCGCGCCGCACGCGCCCGGCTTCGGGGGACGCATAGGCCGGCGAGGAGGCGCCGCGCGAGAACAGCACGGACGGACGCGGGCATGCGGCGGCCCAGCCTTGAGTGCCGGAGTGGTTACTCACGCGACTGCCACCGCCCTTCTACGTCCGCGGGCCCTCCGATAGGAGGGAGCCCGTCATGTGCTCGCGAGAAGCGTACGATCGCTGCCCCGATGCGGGCAACGTATTTTTCACCTGCGATTTCTTATTTTTCTTTTCGTTGCCTCGCGGCCTCGTACAGGACCACGGTCGCGGCGGACGCGGCGTTGAGCGAGCTGGCCGCTCCGCCGATCGGGATCCGCACCACCTCATCGCAGGCCGCGAGCCACGCGGCGCTCATCCCGCGGGTCTCGTTCCCGATCACGATGAGGACCGGCCTGCCGAGGTCGTGCCGCGCGACGTCGTGGGTTCCGGTCTCATCGGTGCCGATGATGCGGACGTCCGCGGCGTGGGCCCAGCCGGCGGCCTCTCCCGGCGAGGACACGCGTACGACGGGGACCGCGAACAGCGACCCCGTGCTGGCGCGCACCGCCTTGGGGTCGTAGACGTCGGCGGCGTGCCCGGTCACGATCACCCCGGAGGCGCCGAACGCGTCGGCGGAGCGAATGACGGTGCCGATGTTGCCCGGGTCGCTGGGCCGGTCGAAGACGATGACCGGGCCGCCGGGAGTGATCCGGCTCAAATCGTCGGGCGGCAGGGCGGCGACCGCGACCAGCTCGGCGTCGTCCTTGCCGGCCAGCTCGGCCAGCAGGGCGGGCTCCATCTCGACGCGTTCGGCCCCGGTGTCGCGCAGCACGCCCTCGGCCCAGGAGGACAGCCGCCGCCCGCCGGGGTGGATGAGGCTGCGGATCGGCCAGCCGCGCTCGGCCGCGATGGTGATCGGCCGGACCCCCTGCACGAGGAACTCCCCCGACCGGTTCCGCTTGGCCCGGTTGGCGAGCAGCGCGTGCCACTGCTGGAACCGCGCGTTGCGCGTACCGACCCGGGTGACGCTCATGGGCCCTCCTCCGCCGGAGGAGTGGCCGGCGATTCACTCACGTTCGCTCATCCGGTGGTCCTGATCAGGCCTTCCTGGACGACCGAGACGACCAGCTCGCCCTCCTGGGTGAACACCTGGCCCCGGGCCAGGCCGCGACCGCCGGCGGCGTTCGGGGTGTCCTGGGCGTACAGCAGCCACCGGTCGGCGCGGAACGGGCGGTGGAACCACATGGCGTGGTCCAGGCTCGCGCCCATGGTCTTGTTGTCGCCCCAGGCGCGGGCGTGGTTGAGCAGGACCGTGTCGAGGAGCGTCATGTCCGAGGCGTACGTCATCAGGCACACGTGCAGCAGCGGGTCCTCGGGCAGTTCGCCGTCGAAGCGCAGCCAGACCTTCGACTCCGGGCCGCTCAGCGACGGGTCGCGGGCGGCCTCCCAGGTGAGCGGCGTGATGTGCCGCAGGTCGACGGGGCGGCGGCGGAAGAAGTCGTTCTCCTGCGGGCCGAAGACGACCTCCATCCGCTCGCGGAACGTCGGCAGCGTCTCCGGGCCGGGCACCTCGGGCATCGGCGCCTGGTGGGACATGCCCTCCTCGATCACCTGGAACGACGCCGACAGAGTGAAGATCACCTTGCCGTGCTGGACGGCGGAGACGCGGCGGGTGGTGAACGAACGGCCGTCGCGGACGCGGTCGACCGTGTAGACGAGCGGCACGCTCGGGTCGCCGGGCCGGATGAAGTAGGCGTGCAGCGAGTGGACATGCCGGTCGGAGGGCACCGTACGGCCGGCGGCGACCAGCGCCTGACCGGCCACCTGGCCGCCGAAGACCCGCTGCTGGCGTTCTTCGGGGCTGCGGCCACGGAAGATGTTCATCTCGATCTGCTCCAGGTCGAGCAGGTCGAGCAGCTCCTTCAGTGCGGCGTTCATGGCGATCCCTACTTGTTCGACCGGGTCATCAGTCAACCAGGTCCGCGGCGGGCTCCTCACCTCGGCACAGCGCCAGCACGTCGGAGCCGTAGCGGTCGAGCTTGACCGCGCCGACACCCGGGATGGCCGCCAGGTCCGCCTCCGACAGCGGGGCGCGCTCGGCGATCGCCTGCAGGGTGGCGTCGGTGAACACGACGTACGCGGGGACCTTCTGGCGCTTGGAGACCAGAACGCGCCAGTGCTTCATGCGGTCGAGGAGAGCCTCGTCGAAGTCGGTGGGGCAGCTCTCGCAGCGGCCGAGCTTACGCTCGATCGCCGCGGTCAGCGGGCGTCCGCAGACCCGGCACGGCTGAGGGCCGGAGGACACCGGACGCCGCGCGGAACGGTCGACCCGCGGCGGCCCGGCGCTCTGCGGCGCCAGGCCGTCGAGGAAGCGGGAACGGCGCCGTCCCTTGCGTCCCCCCGGCGACCGCGCCAGCGCCCACGACAGCGTCAGGAACTCGCGCGCCCGCGTCACCCCGACGTAGAGCAGCCGGCGCTCCTCCTCGATCTGGTCGGGGCTCTTCTCCGCGTAGATGATCGGCAGCGTGCCCTCGACGAGGCCGGTGAGGAAGACCGCGT
>NZ_JBHLZP010000700.1:0-3503 GCF_042429965.1 Actinoallomurus acaciae | reverse complement strand
CGCCCGCTGCCACGCCCGCCCGCCCCGTACGCCCGGCGTGGCACCGCCTTCCACCGCTGGCTGGAGTCGCGCTGGGGCCAGCAGCGGCTGCTCGACCTGGACGACCTGCCCGGCGCCTCCGACGAGGGCGCCGCGGCCGACGGGCAGCTCGAGGCGCTGCAGGAGGCGTTCGAGGCGAGCGACTGGGCCGACCGCGAGCCGTCCGACATCGAGGTGCCGTTCGAGACGCTGATCGGCGACCGGCTGATCCGCGGCCGGATGGACGCGGTGTTCCGGGCCGAGGGCGGCGGTTATGAGGTGGTCGACTGGAAGACCGGCCGCCCGCCGTCCGGTGAGGAGGCGCGCGTCGCCGGCGTCCAGCTCGCGGCGTACCGGCTGGCCTGGGCCCGGCTCGCCGGGGTCGAGGTCGAGCGGGTGAGCGCCGCGTTCCACTATGTCGCCGCGAACGTGACCGTGCGCCCCGCCGACCTGCTGGACGAGGAGGGCCTCACCGAACTGCTGGGCCGCATCCCCTCGGCCTGACACCACGCCGAACGGGGTCCGGAGCTCCCCGGCATCGGGATCCACGGCGAGATGTTCACCATGCGATGACAACGCACGCCGGGGCTCACTGCCGTCCCGGGACCACATCGCGGCCGATCGACACCGGCGGGCGGCACACGCGTTCGGCGGCGAGATGGCCGACCGGATCCGGCAGCATCTGGAGTCGCCGTCCACATGACGATTCCCGGCCCGAGCGGCGCACGGCCGCCTTCTGTCAGCAGGTCGCGAAGCGGTGGCCCGGCGTGCCCGGCGGGCTGACCTCGCGGTCGCGGAGGACGACCGACGGCCGGCCGGCACGGTCGCGGCAGGCCGCGGTGAGGTCGCGCCGGCGGTACTCGATGTCGAAGACCCGGCCCGGGTAGGCCGAGGCGTAGCGGTCGCACTCGTCGTAGCGCCCACACTCCTCGGTGACGGCGAGGTCGAAGCCGATGCTCCGGCGCCGGGAGAGCAGGCCCGCGGTGTTCTTCTGCGCGATGGCCAGGCCGTCGGCGTGGGCGCGGCGGGCCAGGAGGGCCGCGAACGCGGCGTTGTCGTCCGGGGTCAGCCGGCCGCCGGACCGCTCGTAGGAGTCGAGGTTGTCCGGCTCCACCGCCTGGAAGCCCCGGTGCGCGCAGTCGTCGATCCAGGTGCCGACGATCGCGGCCGCCGCGGCCCGCCTGGCGGGCGTCGAGACGTCCAGGAGCGCCTCGTTCCAGTCCCGGTCGATCACCAGTGCGCCGTCCAGCTTCCGCAGGAGCAGGTCCGGGTGGGCCCGCCGCCACCAGGCCAGCTCGTCCGGCTGGGCCTGGAAGGCGTTGACGTAGCAGATGGTGTACCGGCCGGCGAGCGGCGCGGCGGAGCGGTCGCGGGAGACGACCCGCACCCCGGGCGCGGGCGGGTACGGCCCGCCGATCTGGTAGTCGAACGCCGCCGAGACCGGCGGCGGTGTGACCCGTACGGGCCGGGGCGGCCTCGCGTCACCGGTCTCCGGCGAGGAGGTCCGCGAGAGGACGACGGCGGTCACCGCGGCGGCGACGACCACCGCCGCGCCGGTCACCAGCGCGACGCGACGCGGACGCACGCACAACCCCGGAAGACGGCCATCCGCGGACCGTACCGCACGACGGACACGAGGGCGCTCCATCACGCGGGAGGTCTTCGCCATGAGCGGCATCCGGGCTTCAGCCGGTGGGGCTCCAGCCGGCCTGCCGCCGGTTCCGATAGGCGCGCCGGAGCCGCCGCGGCGTGGACCTTGCCGAGGGACTGCCACCGCCGTTGGCCTCGCGGTCGCCTCGATCAACGGCGGTGTTTCGGCCGTACGGACCGCCGCGAGGGTCAGTCGGGCCGGCTCTCGTCGATCGGCGTCAGGCGGTCGGCCGCGTCGGGGTCCGTCTGGCCGATCCGGTCCAGCAGGCGGTGCAGGAGGGTGCGGAGAGCCTCGAACTCCTCGGGACTGGTCAGCTCGGCCCACCGCTCTTCGATCCGGTCTCCTGCGCCGGCCGCGAGCGGCCGGACCGCCCTTCCTCGTTCGGTGAGCACGACCAGCCGGGACCGCCCGTCCCGTGGGTTCGGGCGGCGTTCCAGATAGCCGGCCCGTTCGAGCTGGTCGACCGTCTGCGCCATGGTCTGTTTGCGTACGCCGGCGCGGATGGCGAGGTCACGGACCTGGATTCCCTCCGGGGGGACCAAGGGGAACACCTTCGCGTCCCCGGACCGGATGTCGCCGAAGCCCGCCTCGGCGAGGGAGGCCTCGACGCCGAGGGCGTACTCGCGGTGGAGCAGGCGCAGGAGGAGGGCGAATCGCGGTCGCCCGGCGGAGGAGGCTCCGTGCATATAGACAGTCACCTGTCTTGTTTCCTAATGTGGGCAGGTACCTGTCTAGTGTGTCATCGCCGGCGGAGAGGCCTCGTCATGCCCACCGCACATGTCCTGCGCTCCACGATCTTCTACCGGGAGGTCGGCACGGGGGGAGTACCGATGATCTTCCTGCACGGCAACCCCACATCGTCGTACCTGTGGCGGCACATCCTGCCGGCCGTCGGCGCGTCCGGCCGGTGCCTGGCGCCCGACCTGATCGGCATGGGCGACTCGGGAAAGCCCGGCATCGCCTACACCTTCCACGATCACGCGCGGTACCTCGACGCGTGGTTCGACGCGCTCGGGCTCGACCAGGTCGTGCTGATCGGCCATGACTGGGGCGGAGCCCTCGCCTTCGACTGGGCGGCCCGCCACCCCGGACGGGTGCGGGGCGTCGCGTTCACCGAGACGATCGTGAAACCGATGTCGTGGGAGGACTTCCCGGCCGGCGCCCGTCCGCTGTTCGAATCGGTGCGGACGCCCGGCGTGGGCGAGGCCATGGTGCTGGATCAGAACGTGTTCGTCGAGGGGTCGTTGCCGCGCACCGTCGCCCGCGGGCTGAGCGAGGAGGACCTCGACGTCTATCGCCGGCCGTACCCGACCAGGGAGAGCCGCGTGCCGTTGTTGCAGTGGCCGCGCGCGATGCCGCTGGACGGGGAACCGGCCGACGTCGTCGCCAGGATCGCCGCCTACACCGAGTGGCTGACGGCCGGCGCGGACGTGCCCAAGCTCCTGCTCACCTTCGAACCCGGCCCCGGCACGATGATGGGCCCGGAGATCATCGACTGGTGCGCCGTCCACGTGGCGAACCTGGAGACGGCGGCGCACGGGCCGGCCGGCCATCACACCCCCGAGGATCAGCCCGAGGCCATCGCCGCGTCGCTCGTCGCCTGGCTGGACGAGCACGGCCTGCTCCTCGACGGCGAGGGCTGAGCTTGACGCGAGCGCCGCCCCGGACCGGCGACGCGCACAGGAAGATCCCCGCCGGCCCGGCCCGGCCCGGCTAGGGCGTGTGTCGAAGTCCCGCCGTCCGGGACACTGCGCCCTCCCGGACACTCCCCGCCCTCCCGGACACTCCCCGCCCTCCCGGACACTCCCCGCCCTCCCGGACACTCCCCGCCCTC
>NZ_JBHLZP010000699.1:0-3510 GCF_042429965.1 Actinoallomurus acaciae | reverse complement strand
CTGCGCGATGTTGCGCACCTGGCCGGAGGCGCCGCTGAGCACGGCGCGGGCCAGCACCGGATAGCGCTCGCGGACCGCCGGGTGCGCGGCGAGGTCGCTGTTGCGCACCGCGGCGCCGATGCGCAGGCCGTCGCCGTCGCCGTCGGCGTCGATCGTGTCGTACGGCAGGCGCGTGACGTCGATGAGGGAGTCTGGCCGGGCGACGCCGAGCCGCATCAGGTCGACGAGGTTGGTGCCGCCCCCGAGGTACATCGTGCCCGGCCGGAACCGCTCCAGGGCCTCCCGCGCGTCGGCGGCGCGAGCGTACTCGAAGAGCCTCACCGCGCCGTCTCCAGGATCGCGGCGACGATGTTGACGTACGCGCCGCAGCGGCACAGGTTGCCGCTCATGCGCTCCCGGACCTCCTCCGGCGTCAGCGGCGGATCGGAGGTGAGGTCGGGGGTGACGGCGCTCGGCCCCGGCTCGGCGAGCATGCCGGCGGCCGAGCAGAGCTGGCCGGGCGTGCAGTACCCGCACTGGAAGGCGTCCCGTTCGACGAAGGCGGTCTGCAGGGGATGCGGCACGTCACCGGCGGCGAGGCCCTCGACGGTGGTGATCTCGGCCCCGTCACAGGCGACCGCGAGGGCGAGGCACGCGTTGGCCCGCCGCCCGTCGATCAGTACCGTGCAGGCGCCGCACTGGCCGTGGTCGCACCCCTTCTTCGTGCCGGTCAGCCCCAGCCGCTCCCGGAGCAGGTCGAGCAGCGACGTGCGGGGATCGGTGTCGAGTTCGCACGCCGATCCGTTGACCTGCAGTGTTATCTCCCCCATGGGCGGCGCCCTACCCGCGCCCCGCGCTCCTACGCGCCGGGAGAATCGGGGGAGCAGGAAAGAGTCGGCCATTTTTCCATCGGCTTCGACTTCTCCGGGGGTCGGGCTCGGTTCGCGGCCTCCCCGGTCGCCTTCTGCGCGCTTCAGGCGGTGGGCGGCTCGACGCTGAACCCGCGTGACCAGGTACCACGTCCCGTTATCTCTGCTAAAACCCCCTTTGTTCAACTCTGGCGCTCGTACGTATGCGGCTTTCCGGCATTAGGGGTATTTCCCGGCTTGTATGGAATTCCAGGAGAAAGGAACGTGATGAACGCCGCCTCGCCGCATGATCTTCCACAGCCCCAGCGCGACGGCCAGGGAGGCGTCGACACCGGTCCACGGAACATCGAACTCGACCGCCAGAACCCGGACCTGCTCACCCCGCCGGCGACCGATCGCGGCACCCTGCCCAACATGAAGTACTCCTTCTCCATGGCCCATACGCGCATCGAGGAGGGCGGCTGGACGCGCGAGGTGACCCAGCGCGAACTGCCGATCGCCACCACGCTGGCCGGCGTCGATATGAAGCTCAACCCCGGCGCCTACCGCGAGCTGCACTGGCACAAGGAGTCGGAGTGGGCGTACGTGCTGGAGGGGAGCTGCCGGATCGGCGCCGTCGACCAGGCCGGGTGCCGGTTCCTGGACGACGTCGAGAAGGGTGACCTGTGGTTCTTCCCCAAGGGCATACCGCACTACATCCAGGCGCTGGATGAGGGCGTGGAGTTCCTGCTCGTCTTCGACAGCGGCGCCTTCTCCGAGAACTCCACGTTCATGATCAGTGACTTCTTCGCGCACACGCCGAAAAGCGTGCTCGCCAAGAACTTCGGCTGGTCCCCGGAGCAGATGGCGAACCTGCCGGAGAAGGAGAAGTACATCTTCCCGGGGCAGGTGCCGCCGCCCCTCGACTCCAGCCGGGTCGTCAGCACCACCGCGGACGTCCCCCGTACGTTCAAACACCGCATGCTCGGCCAGGACCCGATCCGGTTCGACGGCGGCAGCGTACGGATCACCGACTCCACCAACTTCGCGGCGGCCACGATCTCGGCGGCGCTGGTCGAGCTCGAACCCGGCAGCATGCGTGAGATGCACTGGCACCCGACCGACGACGAGTGGCAGTACTACATCTCCGGCTTCGGCCGCATGGGGGTCTTCGCGGGATCAGGGCTCAACCGCACGTACGACTTCCAGGCCGGCGACGTCGGGTATGTGCCCTTCGCGTACGGGCACTACATCGAGAACCTCGGACGGGAGCCGCTGGTGTTCCTGGAGATGTTCCGCAACCCGCTCTTTGAGGACATCTCGGCAATGCAGTGGATGGCCAACACGCCGGCGCAGGTCAGCGCGGACACCCTCAATCTCCCGACCGCGATGATCGACGCGTTGCCCCGCGAGAAGCACAGCGTCATCCGACGCTGAGAAACCGCCCGGAAGCCTGGCCGGGCGGTTTCTCAGCGGACGGCGGGGACCTGCTCCGGAAGGTCCCCGCCGCCGGTCAGGGGCTTTCGAACCCGGCCTGTTCGAGAACGGACTTACCCTGGCCGGACAGGACGAGCTGGACGAACTCCTTGGCGAGCGCGGGCTGCGGCGCGTGGGTCAGTGTGGCGATGGGGTAGTCGTTGATCGCCTGGGCCGCCTCGGGGAAGTCGATGCCGGTCACCTTGCCGCCGGCGGACTTGACGTCGGTACGGTAGACGAGCGCGGCGTCCGCCTCGTTGAGCTGGACCTTGGTGAGGGCCGCCTTGACGTCCTGCTCCTGCGAGACCGGCTTGACCTTCAGCTTGGCGGCGGCAAGGGCCTTGAGGGCGGCGGCGCCGCAGGGCACCTCAGGGGCGCACTCGACCACCTTGAGCTTGGGGTTGGTCAGGTCCTTGAGCGTCTTGACCTTGCCGGGGTTGCTGGGCGGCACCGCGATCTCCAGCCGGTTACGGACGAAGGTCGTCGGCGCACCGGCGGCGTCCTTGGCGTCGGTCACCGTCTTCATGGTGGCCGGGCTGGCGGCGGCGAAGATGTCGGCCGGGGCGCCCTGCGTGATTTGCTGGGCCAGCGCGGAGCTGCCGCCGAAGTTGAACTTCACCTTCACCCCGGGGTGAGAGGACTCGAAGGTCTTGCCCAAAGAGGTGAACGTCTCGGTCAGCGAGGCGGCCGCGAAGACGAAGAGCGTCTTGCCACCTTTGGAGGAGGACCCGGAGGAGCCGTCGTCGGTGCTCCCGCATCCGGCCGCCAGTGTGAGGCTCGTCCCGAGCGCGGCGGCGAGCAGTACCCGGACGCCCCGGGGCAGACGTTCGATCACGTTGGTCTCCTCGTGCAGGTGCCCCCTGGGGGAGGGGCGGGGGCTGGGACCCTGTGACGGCGCTCAGGCCACGTGTCACCGCGGCCGTCCCGTCGCGCCACCGTACTATCGCATATTCCAACCCTGAAGCTTCTAGGGCGGCGCATATGCCACACATGGGAGCTTCCCACACCTGCTTCTGCCCACACTGACCTGAGCCGAAGCTGGCCAGCATGCCGCCCGCCGCGCGGCTTCCATCCAGGGGAGGACCGGCCCGCCACCCGACTCTCAGCCGAGAAGGGTCGGCCTGCCGCCTGCGGCCTGCCGCCTGCGGCCTGCGGCCTGCGGCCTGCTGTCCAGCTAGGGGAGGGTCCGCCCGCCGCCCGCCGCCCG
>NZ_JBHLZP010000698.1:0-3520 GCF_042429965.1 Actinoallomurus acaciae | reverse complement strand
TCGCGGTCGATCCGATGGAGCTCCTCCCGGACCGGATGCCGGCGATCGGCCGGTGGGCCGGGTCCGAGCTGCTCCCGCAGGTCCGGCTGCGCGACCGCACGCGGGCGCTGCCGCGCGAGGCGACCGCCCACCTCCTGACCATGCTCGCGATCTCGAAGCCGGACGCGATGTACCCGGGCATCGGGCCGGTCCGCGAGGCCTGCGACCCGGCCTCCCTGGCGGAGTTCTCCTGGGCGCTGTTCCGCAGCTGGCAGGCGGCCGGCGCGCCGGCCCGGGACGGCTGGGCGCTGACCCAGCTCGGCTGGCTCGGCGACGACGAGACGGTACGGCGGCTCGCGCCGGTGATCCGGGCCTGGCCGGGTGAGGGCGGGAACGCCAAGGCGGTCAAGGGCCTGGACGTGCTCGGCGAGATCGGCACCGACGTCGCGCTGATGCACCTGAACGGAATCGCGCAGAAGGTGCGGTTCCCGGCGCTCAAGGCGCGGGCCCGGGCGCGCATCGACGAGGTCGCCGCCCGGCTGGGCCTGACGCCCGAGCGGCTCGCCGACCGGCTGGTGCCGGACTTCGGTCTCGACCCCGACGGCACCCTCGTCCTCGACTACGGGCCCCGGCGGTTCGTCGCCGGCTTCGACGAACAGCTCCGCCCGTACGTCACCGACGAGCACGGCGGACACCGTAGGACACTGCCGAGGCCCGGGACCAAGGACGACCCCTCACTGGCCGAGGAGGCGTACCGGAGGTTCGCCGGGCTCAGGAAGGACGTCCGCACGATCGCCGGCGATCAGGTCCGCCGGCTGGAGACCGCCATGGTGACCCGGCGCCGCTGGACGCTCGCCGAGTTCCGGGACCTGTTCGTCACGCACCCGCTGACGTGGCACATCACGCGCAGGCTGGTGTGGACCGCCGAGGACGGCGACCGGACGACGGCGTTCCGGATCGCCGAGGACCGCACCCTCGCCGGCATCACCGACGACGCGCTGGACCTGCCCGGACCGGCGACGATCCGCATCGCGCACCCCGCCGACCTCGGCGGCGACCTGCCGGCCTGGTCCGAGCTGTTCGCCGACTACGAGATCCTGCAGCCCTTCCCGCAGCTCGGCCGGACCGTGCACACCCTGACCGGGGACGAGCGGTCCAGCGGCCGGCTGGACCGCTTCGAGGGCCGCACGATGCCGATCCGCGGCGTACTGCGACTGATCCGGCGCGGCTGGGAACGGGGAGAGCCGCAGGACCACGACACGACGCGCTGGGTCTCACGGGAGCTGGCCCCCGGCCGTCACCTGGTGATCGGCCTCGATCCGGGCATCGTCGCCGGAGCGGGCATCGACGACCCCGAACAGAAGATCCTGCACGCCCGGCTGGACGATCGCCGACCGGACCGCGACGGCCCCGCCTTCAACGCCGTGGACTTCGACGCGGTGGACCCGGCGATCATCTCCGAGGCCCTCGCGAACCTGACCGAGGCATTCGAGGAGACGACGCCAACGACCGTGTGACGTGGTGACGGGCCGGTGGTCACGGGCCGGTGGTGATGGACCCCTCGCACCGTCCTGGATACAGGGCCGTGCGGCTGTGGACGAGCGGAACCCGCCCCCTTGAGGGCGGGTTCCGCGCATCGGCTCAGCAGGCGTCGAGGAGGTCTCCCAGGGCGGACTTCTCGTCGCTGGTCACGAACAGCTCGAACTTGTACTTCACGCTCACGTACTCCTCGCCGTACGTGCACCAGTACGACGTGTTCGGCGGCTTCCACTCGCTGGGGTCCTTGTCGCCCTTGGAGCTGTTGCTGGAGTTCGACGCGATGATCAGCTGTGCGTCGGTCAGGTCGTTGCCGAACGCCTTGCGCTGGGCGGCGGTCCACTGGTCGGCGCCGGTCCGCCACGCGTCGGCGAGCGGCACGATGTGGTCGATCGTCGCCTGGGAGACCACGGTGACCGTCTTGTCGTCGTAGGCGCTGTACCAGGAGCCCGAGGTCGGCTGGCAGCCGTCGCTGCCCTCGACCACGTTCTCGCCGTCGCGGGCGAGCACGTCCTGGCGGGTGGTGCAGCCGTCGGGCTGTTCGGCCCAGACGTCGAAGGCGTCGCGGCTGTAGCCGTCCATGCTGTGCGGGGTGCCGACCGTGAGCGCGGCGAGTTCGGTCCGCGCGGTCGACTCCGACGGGGGCGGTGGCGGGTCGGCCAGCGCCTGGGTGGAAGGTCCGATGAGACTCGCGATCCCGATCAGGGTCGCCACGAGCGTAACGGCACGTCGCACTGCTGAGGTCCTCTCATCCGTGGATCCCGCTCCCCGCATGAGACTCGCGCCCAGAGTCAACCAAATGGTTACTAGACGGTAAATACGCCTGTATTGACCGGATCTGGACAAATGGCCCATCCGCCATTTCCGTCTCGCGCGTCGCGCTCGCACGGCCGGGGCACGGGGGCCGAGGTCCCCAGAAGCGGCGGCTCGGGCAGGATGGGCGGAATGTCCACTCCCGTTCCTCCGGTCGACGCCACGCTCGTGTCCCGGCTCCGCGCCTTGGAGCCGTCGTGGGGACCCGTACGGATCGTCGCGGTGGACGGGCCGAGCGCGGCGGGCAAGACCACGTTCAGCGCCGCTCTGGCGGCCGCCCTGGACGGCGCGCCGGTCGTGCACTCCGACGACTTCCCGGTGCCCTGGGACGGCGAGCCGCTCGCCTGGTGGCCGCCCCTCACCGCGCACGTGCTTGCGCCGCTGCGTGCCGGCCGTCCCGGGCGTTTTCGCCGGTACGACTGGCGGCGCGGCGCGTACGCCGAGGAGATCACGGTCCCGGTCGCGCCCGTGCTGGTCATCGAGGGGGTCGGCGCCGCGCGCCAGGAGCCGCCGGCGGCGTTCCGCATCTGGGTGGAGGCCCCGCGCGCGGCACGGAGGCGGCGCGCGGCCGGGCGCGGCGACGACCTGGCCGCCTGGGATCACTGGGCCGAGACCGAGGCGAAACTGTTCACCGCGGACCGGACCCGCGAACGGGTCGACCTGGTCATCAACGGTAATTTCTCGTAGCCCGTCCGACCTATCCCGTAATAATGGCCGACATGGGGAAAGTGTGGCGATGGGTAATGCGCTCGGAAACGACCCTGGGGCTGTTCCTGCTCGTCGTCGCGCTCGCGGGCGCCGGCATCGTGATCGACTGGATGTCGTCGGCCGAGCACGGCTGCGCGCCGCACGACACGGCCGCCATCTGCGACGACGGCCTCAAGAACCTCATCACGCCGATCTGCGTGTTCGGCACGCTCGCCTTCTGCGCGGTGTCCGTCATCGGCGTCAAGTGGTCCTCGCTCGCGTGGATGCGCCGCTGGACGCTCATCGGGCTGGCCGGCGAACTGGTCTGCCTGGCGACCGGCGCCGTCCTCGCCGCGACCGGCCCCTGAGAACCCGGCCGCTGGCCCGTCAGGACGCCGGGTCGTCCACGTCCGCGCGGGTACGCCCGCCGGCGAGCGTCGCGTAGCCGGGACCCCGGTCGAAGAAGGCCGCCGGGCCGCGTGCGTCGCGCAGGCGCGCCCGCAGC
>NZ_JBHLZP010000697.1:0-3527 GCF_042429965.1 Actinoallomurus acaciae | reverse complement strand
TGGGGATGGACCTCCGGCCGTACGCTCGGCCTGCTCGCGGCCGTCGTCGTGGTCGGCGCGTGGTTCGGGCTGCGGTCCGCGCGCCACGCGACGCCGCTGCTGACGCTGCACCGGCTGCGCCTGCCCCGGGTCGGGGTGGCCGGCGGCGGCACCTTCCTGTTCGGCGTCGCGTTCGCCGTGATGCTGTTGTCCAACGTGCTGTGGTGCCAGGACGTCTGGCACTGGAGCGCGCTGCGCACCGGCGTCGCCCTGGTGCCCGGCCCCGCGCTGGTTCCGATCGTGACCGCGCTCACCGCGCGGGCCGTGCGCCGGTTCGGTCACGGCCCGCTCGTCGTGGCGGGCGGCCTGCTGTTCGCCGCCGCCATGCTGTGGCGGGTCGCGATGGTCTCCGTCACACCGGACTATCCGCGCGACCTGCTGCCCAGCATGATCCTCGGTGGCACCGGCGTCGGCCTGACGCTCGGCACGCTGATCGCGGCGGGGGTCCAGTCACTGCCCGGCACCCGTACCGCCACGGGCTCCGCGCTGGTCAACTCCTTCCGGCAGATCTCCTCCGCCCTCGGCGTCGCGGTCCTGGTCACCCTGCTCGGCTCCCGCGTGGACGCGGGATCGGCCGGGGACTTCCGCCTGGCCTGGGCGTTCGCCGCCGCGCTGAGCGTCGTCACCGCCCTCCTCGGCGTCCTGCTCCTGCGCGCCCGGACACCGGCCGTCTCTCCCGCGCCCTCCGGGCGGAGGCGGACCTCAGTGTGACTCGCGGCGGACCTCGCTGCCGCTGGAGCCGGTGAGGAAGTCCAGGTCGGCGCCCTGGTCGGCCTGGAGCACATGGTCGACGTACAGGCGTTCCCACCCGCGCACCGGGGCGGCGTGCGCGGAGGAGGGCGCGGGCTCCCGCGCCGCCAGCTCGTCGCCTGCCGGCTCGACGTCGAGCCGCCGGGCCGCCACGTCCAGGACGATCATGTCGCCGGTGCGGACCCTGGCCAGCGGGCCGCCCGCGGCCGACTCCGGCGCGGTGTGCAGCACGACCGTGCCGTACGCGGTGCCGCTCATGCGCGCGTCGCTGATCCGCACCATGTCGCGGACCCCGCGGGCGAGCAGCTTGGCCGGCAGCGGCATGTTCCCGACCTCGGGCATCCCCGGATACCCCTTCGGGCCGCAGCCCCGGAGCACCAGGACGCTGTCCTCGTCGACGTCCAGGTCCGGGTCGTCCAGCGCCGCCCGCAGGTCCTCGATGCTGTCGAAGACCACCGCGCGGCCCCGGTGGCGCAGCAGCGACGGCGACGCGGCGGCCGGCTTGATCACCGCGCCGTCGGGGCACAGGTTGCCCCGCAGCACGGCGATGCCCGCCTCCTCCTGGAGCGGCGCCGTACGGCGGCGGATGACCGTGTCGTCCTGGATCTCGGCGTCGGCCAGGCCCTCGCCGATCGGCCGGCCCGTCACCGTCGGCGCCGAGCCGTCGAGCAGGTCGGCCACCTCGTTCAGCACCGCCCGCAGTCCGCCCGCGCGGTGGAAGTCCTCCATCAGGTGCGCCCCGGCCGGCTGCAGATCGACGAGCAGCGGCACCTTGGCCCCGGTCTGGTCGAAGTCGTCCAGGGTCAGCGGCACGCCCGCCCGGCCCGCGATCGCCAGCAGGTGGACGACCGCGTTGGTGGAGCCGCCGATCGCCGCGAGGGCCACGATCGCGTTGAGGAACGACCCGCGCGTCAGGACCGTGCCGGGCCGCCGGTCGCTCGCCACCATCTCGATGATCGTGCGGCCGGCCTGGTGGGCGCGTTCGAGCAGCCGGCTGTCCGGCGCCGGGATGCCCGCGACGCCCGGCAGCGTCATGCCCAGCGCCTCGGCCATGCACGCCATCGTCGAGGCGGTCCCCATCGTGTTGCAGTGGCCGCGGCTGCGGATCATCGACGACTCCGCCTCCAGGAACCGCTCCTGCGACAGCGTGCCCGCCCGCACCTCCTCGCTGAGCCGCCACACGTCGGTGCCGCAGCCCAGCGGCGCGCCGCGGAAGTGCCCGGTCAGCATCGGGCCGCCCGGCACGACGATGGCCGGCAGGTCGACCGACGCCGCGGCCATGAGCAGCGCGGGAATGGTCTTGTCGCACCCGCCGAGCAGGACGACGCCGTCGACGGGGTTGGCGCGGATCATCTCCTCGGCCGCCATCGCCGCCAGGTTGCGGAACAGCATCGCGGTCGGCCGGAGCTGGGTCTCGCCCAGCGAGGGCACCGGCAGCTCCAGCGGCACGCCGCCGGCCTCCCACACACCGGCCTTCACGCTCGCGGCGACCTCGCCCAGGTGACTGTTGCACGGCGACAGGTCCGAGGCGGTGTTGGCGATCGCGATGTGCGGCCGCCCGTCGAACGCGTCGGAGGGGAGCCCACGCCGCATCCAGGCGCGGTGGATGAAGGCGTTCCGGTCCGTCCCGGCGTACCAGTGCTGACTGCGCGGCGTCATGAGCGTGCTCCTGCGGTCGGCGGCGTCTACCGCCCATACTGATCCGCGGCCTCCCGGATTGCGACCATCCGGTGATCACGAGGGCCCGGGCGCAGGGACGATGTCGGGTGCGCCGGACGCCTCCCGTTTCGGCTGAGAGCCGATTGGGGCGCGAGTTGTCGGTGGTGTTGCCTACCCTTCCTTGGTCGGGCGGGCGATGACGGGGGAGATGGGCTGTGAGTGGCCGTAGGGCGCTGGATCTGGACTCGCTGGTGGTCAGCGACCGGTTCCGGCTGTTCAACTTCACCCGGCGCGACGACCACGTCGCCTACCTCTGGGTGCTGCGGGCGATGGACCGGCTGCGCGCCGTCCATCAGGTCCAGGTCGACAGCGACCAGGTCGGGGCGGCCCTGGCGGAGCTGGCCGAGCTGTACGACGACGTGCCCACCCTCGACGGCAACCTGCGCAGCCGCCTCGACGCGCTCCACGACGACCGGGTGGTCCACCGGTTCGACGACGCCTCGCGGGCGGGCAACCTCGTCCGCTACCGCAACCGGCAGTCGGTCTACCAGTTCAGCGAGCTGGGCTACTGGGCCTACACCGCGGTCGAGGACCTCCTCGAGGCCCGCATCCAGGACGCCAACCTGTCCCGCCTGGTCTTCTCCGACATCCTGGAGGACCTCAAGGCCCTCGCCGCGGCCAACCGCGCGGGCGAGACCGAGCAGGTCTACCGCCGCCTGTCCCGCCTCGACTCGGTGATGGAGGACATGGGGCGGCGCTCGGCGCAGTTCCACGTGACCCTCGGGGAGATCGTCCGTTCCACCGACACCTCGCCGGACCTGTTCCTCCGTTACAAGAACGCCCTGCTTACGCACATGACCGACTTCATGGCCGAGCTCGACCGCTACCTCGCGCGGCTCGCCCGCGCGGTGCACGAGGTCGAGGACACCGGGCTCGGCACCCTCCTGGCCCGCGCCGCCGAGGCCGACGAGCGGCCGTTCATGCCGTACGCCGAGCGGCTCGACGAGTGGGAGCGCCGCTGGGCCGCCCTGCGCGAGTGGTTCGCCGCGGAGGGCGACTCGCGCGCCGGCGAGCTGCGC
>NZ_JBHLZP010000696.1:0-3528 GCF_042429965.1 Actinoallomurus acaciae | reverse complement strand
GCCGCCACGCCGGGCGAGGCCGGGCCCGCACCGCACCCGCGGCCCGAGCTCGACGTCCCGTACGCGCCGCCGTCCGACGGGCTGGAGGCGCTGACCGCGCGGGTCTGGGGCGAGGTGCTCGGCCTCGACGGCATCGGCGCGCACGACGGTTTCTTCGACCTCGGCGGCAACTCGCTGCTCGCCTCGCGTGTCGTCGCCCATCTCCGGGCGACCCTGCCCGTCGACGTCCGCCTGGACGATCTGCTCGGCGGCTCCCCGACCGTGGCGACGCAGGCCGAGCGCATCGCCCACCGGCTCTACGACAAGCTCGCCGCCCTCACCGACGAGGAGGCCGCCGCGCTCGCCGCCGAGCTCGGCTGACCCGCCCCCCGCAACCGCACGCCGGAGGAGAACCCGTCATGGCCGCCGTTCCGACCCCGCCCGAGGCCGATCCGCCACGCCGACCGTTCCCACCACCCGAGCTGTCCGACGCGAAACGGCTCCTCCTCCAGCGATGGCTGTCCGGTGCTCCCGGCGTGACGATCCCGCGCCGGCCGGACGACGGGCCGGTCGAGGCGACCCCCGCCCAGCGCCGGATGTGGATGCACGCCCGGCTGCACCCCGGCAGCGCGGCGTACCACATCGGTGTGGCGACGCGGATCGTCGGAGCGCTCGACGAGGACGCGCTGCGGCGTGCCCTCGCCGCGCTTCTGGACCGGCACGAGTCGCTTCGCACGACGTTCGAGGAGATCGACGGACGGCCGTACCAGGTGGTCGCGCCGAGCGTCGACCTGCCGCTCTCCGTCGAGGAGGGCGTGCCGGAGGGGCCCTGGCTGTCGCGCCTGGACACCGAGCCGTTCGACCTCGAACGCGGCCCGCTCGTGCGCTTCGGCCTGCTGCGCTCCGGCCCCGATGAGCACGTGCTGATGACCGTCGCACACCACGCCGTCGCCGACGGGATCTCGCTGGACCTGCTGCTGCGCGAGCTCCGCACCCTGTACGAGGCGTTCGCCGCGGGTCGGCCGGACCCGTTGCGGCCCCTCCCGATCCGCTACACCGACTACGCCAGATGGCAGGCGGACGCCCGTCACGACGAGAACCTCGCGTACTGGCGGCGAGCCTTCAAGGAGGAGCCGCCGCGCCTGGAGCTGCCCGCCGACCGCACCCGCCCGCCCGTACCGACCTACCGGGGCGTCTCCCACCGGTTCGCGCTGGAGGCCCCCGAGTGGGCGGCGCTCCGGACGCTGGCACGGCGGCACGAGGCCACGCCGTACATGACGGTGCTCAGCGTCTTCGCGGCTCTGCTGCACCGCTACACCGGCGAGACGCGGGTCGCCGTGGGTGCGGTGACGCACGGACGCGAACTGGCCGAGCTGGAGGGGATCGTCGGGTGCTTCGCCGACACGGTCGTGCTCCCGCTCGACCTGGACGACGACCCGCCCGTGGGGGACCTGGTCGACCGCGTGCGCGACACCTGCCGTGAGGCGTTCGCGCACCAGGACGTGCCCTTCGAGGTGCTGGCGTCGGAGCTGCGCTGGGACCGTTCCGCGGCGGCGCTGCCGCAGGTGCTCGCGGTGATGCAGAGCCCGCCGGAGGCGGGCGCGATGGGTGGGCTGAGGATCGAGCCCCTGGAGCCGGATGTCGACTCGGCCCGCTTCGACCTCGTGCTGAACTGCTGGGAGGCCGACGGCGCGCTGCAGGGCGCGATCACCGGCAGCGCCGACCTGTTCGACCGCTCCACGGTCGAGCGCATCGCCTCCCACCTGTCGCGCATGCTCGTGGCGGCGGCGAAGAGTGAGGACGTGCCGGTCGGCGCGCTGCCGGTTCTGCCGGACGGCGAGGAGTACCTCCTCCTGCACCGCTGGGGACGTCCCGTCGAGGGCGACGACCCGCTCACCGATCGCGACCTCGCCACGCTCATCGCCGACGCCGCCCGACGCGACCCGGACGCGGTCGCCGTCGAGTGCGGGCGGGTCCGCCTCACCTACCGGGAGCTGGAGGAGCGCGCGGACGCGCTGGGACGCCGCCTCCGGGGGCTGGGCGCCGGGCCCGAGGCGCTCGTCGGCGTCCTCATGGACCGGTCGGCCGATCTGATCGTGGCGCTCCTGGCCGTGTTGAAGACCGGCGCGGCGTTCGTGCCGCTGGAGATCACCTGGCCGC
Source organism: Actinoallomurus acaciae (assembly GCF_042429965.1). Taxonomy (NCBI): domain Bacteria; kingdom Bacillati; phylum Actinomycetota; class Actinomycetes; order Streptosporangiales; family Thermomonosporaceae; genus Actinoallomurus; species Actinoallomurus acaciae. The sequence continues at coordinate 1,389 of NZ_JBHLZP010000696.1, read as the reverse complement.
CCACCCGGATCCGCGAGGTCGCCGACCGTGCCGGGCTGTGCCTGGTCCTGGGGGCCGACCAGGCCGACGCGGCCCTGGCCGGCACCGGCGCCCGGGTCGTCCGCGAGACGGACGCGACCGAGGACGCACCACTGCCGGACCTGCGAGGCCGGGACATGGACGACCTGGCGTACGTCATCCACACCTCCGGGTCCACGGGCGCGCCCAAGGGCGTGATGATCCATCAGCAGGCGATCTGCAACCGCATGCTGTGGCAGATCGGCATGCTGGCGATGCGCCCGGACGACGCCGTGCTGCACAAGGCGCCGCTGGGGTTCGACATCTCCATCAACGAGATCTTCCTGCCGCTCGTCGCGGGCGCGCGTCTCGTCGTCGCCGAGCCCGGCCAGGACGGCGACGTCGACCGGCTCCTCGCCACGATCGAACGGCACGGCGTCACGTTCCTCTACATCGTCGCGTCGATGCTCGACGTCCTCCTCGAACGCGACGACGCCGCCGAACGGGCCCGGTCGCTGCGCCACGTGTGGTGCGGCGGCGAGGCCCTGACCAGCGAGCTGTACGAGCGCTTCCGCGCCGTCTCCGACGCGCGGATGTACCACGGCTACGGCCCGGCCGAGGCGACGATCGGGGTGAGCTGCCGCGTCTTCGAACCCGGCGAGCCGGCCGGCCGCATCTCCATCGGCCGGCCCAACCCGAACGCCCGGCTCTACATCCTCGACGGCGCGCAGCGGCCCGTGCCGATCGGCGTCCCCGGCGAGCTGTACATCGCCGGGTTGCCGCTGGCCCGCGGCTACCTGAACGACCCGGTGCGGACCGCCGAGTCCTTCGTGCCCAACCCGTACGCGGACGAGCCCGACGAGCGGATGTACCGCACCGGGGACCTCGCGCGGTTCCGCCCGGACGGGGAGATCGAGTTCCTCGGGCGCACGGACGACCAGGTGAAGATCCGGGGTTTCCGGGTCGAGCCGGGGGAGATCGCCGCGACGCTGGCACGCCACCCGCGGGTACGGCAGGCGGTCGTGCTCGCCCGCCCGGGCGCGGGCGGTGCCAAGGAGCTCGTCGCCTACTGCGCGGTCACCGCCGACCAGGCGGACGCGGCGGCCCTGGAGGGCGGCGGGCTGCGGGAGTGGCTGGCGCGCCTGCTGCCGGAGTACATGGTGCCGCGGGTGTGCCACACGTTGCCGGAACTGCCGCTGACGTCGGCGGGCAAGGTGGACCGACGCGCGCTGGCCGGCCTGCCCGACCCGGACTCCTACGGCGCCGGGGGAGAGAGCCACAAGCCGCCCGCCCCGGGGCTGGAGGAGGAGGTCGCGCGGATCTGGGCCGAGGTGCTGGAGATCCGGGGCTGGAGGAGGAGGTCGCGCGGATCTGGGCCGAGGTGCTGGAGAT
>NZ_JBHLZP010000695.1:0-3560 GCF_042429965.1 Actinoallomurus acaciae | reverse complement strand
CTCTTGGCCGCCTCGGTGATGCCGGTGAGCGCGTTGGTCAGGCCCGGGCCCTGGTGCACCGACAGGACGCCGACGCCGCCGCCCGCTCGTGCGAACGCGTCGGCCATCGTGGCCGCGCCGCCCTCGTGGCGGGCCGCGACGAACCGTGCCCCGCTCGCCACCAGGGCGTTCGTGACGTGGAAGTTGCCGCTGCCCACGACGCCGAAGACCGTACGGACGCCCAGCGCGGCGAGCGCCTCGCCCACCGCCTCCGCGACGATCAACGCTCGACCAGGGCGAGGACCCGCGCCGGGCTGCCCGAGCCGCCTACGATCGGCAGCGGCGAGGCGATCACCGCGGCGCCGCGTGCGGGCAGGCGGTCGAGGTTGCGCAGCTGTGTCAGCCCGTACTTGCCCGCGCCCAGCAGGAACGAGTGGCAGGGGAACGGCGGGTCCAGCGCGGGCGCGCCGCCCGCGTCGGTGCCGACCGTCTCCACTCCGAGCCCCAGGATCGGCGTCTCCTCGGCCAGCCAGCGCGCGCACTCCGCCGAGATCCCCGGTGTGTGCGAGGCGCCGCTCTCGTCGGCGTTGAGGAACGCGTCCTGCTCGCCCGAGCGCGCGTCCCAGCCGGTGCGATAGAGCAGCCAGCCGCCCTCGGGCAGCGGCCCGTTGGCCTTCGTCCAGTCGAGTACGTCGTCGATGCCGAGCAGGAAGTCGGGGTCGGCGGCCACCCGGTCGGCGACGTCCAGCACGACCGCCGGGGCGATGAGCCGCCGCGGTGCCACCTGCGAGACGTCGTCGCCGTCGCGGCCGGTGATCCAGTGCACCGGCGCGTCGAAGTGGGTCCCGGTGTGCTCACCGGTGACGATGTCGTTCCAGTACCAGGCGGGCCCGCGATCGTCGTACCGGCTGATCTCCCGCAGCGAGAAGTGCTCGGTGTTGCCGAACGGCTCCGGCAGCTTGAGGATCGGCGTGTCCTCCGAGAGCGGCGCGGTCAGGTCGACGACCTCGATCGAGCCGTCACCGATCGCGGCGGTCAGTTGAGCGAGCAGCGACATGCGTCCTCCCACCGGCCCGTACGCGGAGGGAGTCCCCGCGGACAGTGGCCCCGAACGTACCCGGCGCGGGACGGCGGCGGCCAGCCTCCGGAACGCCCGGTGGAAAACCGTGGACGCCTCCACTCCTGAATTCTTCGCTTCGCCTAGTGGGGCGTTAATGTCTGACATCTGGCGCTTTACCGACCAATGGACAACGAGTCGTGGTCGTCCTGCGTCCCAATGGGGGAGCGGAACTTTTCTCGTATGGCCACGGGCCTGCGAACGGACTGATGAGGTGTGATGGCGGACAACGGCGCCGACGGCCCGGCCAAGGACGTCGACCCCCGGCCCGAGCCCACCGAGCCCGAGCCCACCGAGCCCGAGCCCACCGAGCCCGAGCCTACGAAGGCCGAGCCCACGAAGGCCGAGGCAGAGGCCGCGGAGCCGGAGTCGAAGCCGGACGAGGCGGAGGCCGAGGAGACGCGGGCGCCCGAGCGCGCGAGCGCCGACGGTGGAGAACCCCCTGCGGCGAAGCCGGACACGCCCGAGCCGCCCCGGCGCAAGCGCCGCCGCGGCCTACGGTGGGTCGCCGCCGTCTCCGCGGTCGTCGTGCTCGCCGCCGGCGGGACGGTCGTGTACCTGTACGAGCACCTCCAGGGCAACATCCACAAGGAGCACGTCGAGGACCAGCTCGGCGCCAACCGCCCCGCGAAGCTGAACAAGTCGATGAACATCCTGCTGCTCGGCTCGGACTCGCGCGACGGGGCGAACAAGGCCTACTGGTCGCCCGACATCAGCGGAGAGCGCTCGGACACGACGATCCTGCTGCACATCTCGCCCAACCGCGACCGGGCGGTCGCAGTCAGCTTCCCGCGCGACTCCATGGTCCAGGTGCCCGGCTGTACCAAGAAGAACGGCCAGAAGGTCGCGCCGTACTTCGGCATGCTCAACTCCGCCTTCGCGTACGCGGGCGCGCCCTGCACGTGGAAGACGATCGAGTCCACCACCGACATCCACATCGACCACTACGTCAAGATCGACTTCACCGGCTTCAAGCGGGTCGTCGACGCCCTCGGCGGGGTGGAGATCTGCGTGCCGCACGCGGTGTACGACCCGCGCGCCAACCTCAACCTCAAGGCCGGCCGCCAGGTCGTCAAGGGAAACGACGCGCTCGGCTACGTACGGACGAGGTACGGCCTGGGCGACGGCTCGGACCTGGAGCGCATCCAGCGGCAGCAGAAGTTCATGGCCTCGGTGGTCAACAAGGCCACGAGCAGCAGCATGTTCGCGGACCCGGCCAAGATGTACCGGTTCCTGGACGCGGTGACCAAGTCGATCGCGACCGACGACAAGCTGAGCATGTCGGCGATGCGCAAGCTGGCCACGAGCCTGCGGGGGATGACCGCGGGCACCGTGCGGTTCGTCACCGTCCCGACCCAGGTCTATCCGCGGGACCCGAACCGGGTGCAGTGGAACACGGCCGAGGCGAAACCGCTGTTCGAGGCCATCCGCCGGGACGACGCGCTCCCCGCGCCCGCCCCGGCGCCGCCGCAGGCCGAGCAGCCCAAGCCGCAGGACGTGAAGGTCCGCGTCGTCAACGGCTCGAAGAAGGCGGTCAAGGACCTGCGGACCCACCACTTCCAGGTGACCGCGGCCAAGGGCCCCGTGCAGCAGGAGACCAAGATCCTCTACGGCACCGGCGCGGAGCGCCAGGCGGACGCGCTGGGCGTCGTCGTCCCGGGCGTGCGGATCCTGCCCGACGCGACGGTGCCCCCGGGCACGGTCTCCCTGGTCGTCGCCCCGGCCGGCGTTCAGGTGACCCCGGAGATCCCGAAGGTCAGCGGCGAGATCAAGGCCGACCAGGTCTCCTGCTAACGAATGCTCTCAGGCCCGTGGCCCTGAGCGCGGTTGCCCGATGCAGCCCGGCGCGCCGGGCGTGGGTCGTCGGCCGCGGCCGGGCTCAGGGCGGCTTCGGCGACGACCGCGCAGATGAGTCTGCCGGTGACGGAGATGTCGACCGGCGTGATGACGCCCGCCTCGGTGAGCCGCTCCACCGGCTGACACACGATCCCGCCCGTGGCCCGCTCATCGCCCGGCCGAGGACTCCGGGGACGATCCGGCGGGACCGTTCCGAGGCCGTGATGTCGAGGTGGGCGCCCACGGCGGCCATGACGTCCGGCCATCCGAGCGCCGAGGCCGGGGGGGGAGCGCGATCTGCTCGGCGGCCTCGCGCCGCACGCGCTCCAGGACCGCCGTGAAGACCGCCTCCTTGTTAGCGACCGTTAAAGCGCTCCCTTGGCGAAGCGCGCGGCCTCGTCGAGCGACGTCGCGCGACAGCCCGCCGAGACGAAGTGCCTCGGCCGCATCCAGGAGTGATCGGCGGGTCTGCTCCCCGTACATCGGCCGGTTCGTGACGGCCGTCGCCGTACGGCCGTCCGCCTGGTGGCGGCCGGGCATCGGGCGACCACGCGCCGCGCCTCACGACGGCTCTGGGCGTGACCCGTCCGCCGCCGGATCGGCCGAGCTCGCCGCGGGTGGCGCGCCG
>NZ_JBHLZP010000694.1:0-3571 GCF_042429965.1 Actinoallomurus acaciae | reverse complement strand
GGCGTACGCGGCCGCGCCGTCGGCGGTCAGCGGGTTCTCCCCGACGATCGCGTCCTGCCAGGCGGTGATCCCGTACGAGTGGAGGAGCGCCTGCGCCCGGAGCAGCGCGTCCAGCTGTTCCTCGGCGGTGGCGGCGGGCACGAGGTCGCCGACCAGGCGCATCGCGCCCTCCTGGAGCGTTCCGGACGGGCCGCCGCCGGGGTCGCGCTCGATGCGCCCGTCCGCCGGGTCGGCGGTGGCGGCGGTGATCCCGGCGAGTTCCAGGGCGCGGGTGTTGACCCAGGCGCCGTGGTGGTCGCGGTTGGCGAGGTAGACGGGCCGGTCCGGGACCACCGCGTCGAGTTCCGCACGGGTCGGCGTGCCGCCGGGAAAGGTCTCCAGCGACCATCCGCCGCCGGTGATCCACGACACATCCGGGTGGGCGTCGGCGTACGCGCGGATCCGCCGCCGGTACTCCTCCAGCGTCACCGCGCCGCCGAGGTCGCACCGGCCCATTTCGATGCCGCCGCCGACCGGATGCACGTGCGCGTCCTGGAACCCCGGCACGAGCAGCCGCCCGGCCAGGTCGACCACCTCGGTACGCGGCCCGGCCAGGTCGAGCACCTCGTCGTGGCCGACCGCGACGATCCGCTCCCCGCGTACGGCGACGGCCGTGGCTCGGCTGCGCGCGGCGTCGGCGGTGTGCACCGGACCGCCGGTGAATACCAGGTCGGGGGGCTCCACTGGCGGTACTCCTTAACTGTCGGCGAACAGGGGTGTGCCGAGCGTCGCGGAACGGCAATTCTTCACAGGGGGTACCGATCGGCGCGGCTTATTCGTTTGCCAAAATGTCAGTGCGCCCCGCCATCATGTTGCCGCACCATCCCAAGACGACGGCCCCCGCGCATTGACGATTGGAACCCTTCATTGAGCACCCTGTCCTCTCCTGAGGTCGCCAACGACCCACCCGAGGCGTCCGGCGCGTCGGGCAAGCTCGACCGGGGCGTGCTCGCCGTGGCCATGGTCGTCGTTCTCGGCGCGGTCATGTCGATCCTCGACGTCACGGTCGTCAACGTCGCGATCAACCACCTTGCCAGTGAGTTCAACTCGCCGCTGTCCACGATCCAGTGGGTGGCCACCGGTTACACCCTGGCGCTGGCCACGGTCATTCCGCTCACCGGTTGGGCGTGCGCCCGGTTCGGCACCAAACGCCTCTACATGATCTCGATCGCGCTCTTCGTGACGGGGTCGGCGCTGGCCGGAATGGCATGGTCGGCCGAGTCACTGATCGCCTTCCGGGTGCTTCAGGGGCTGGGCGGCGGCATGATCATGCCGGCCGGTATGACGATCCTCACCCAGGCCGCCGGCCCGAAGCGCGTCGGCCAGGTGATGAGCATCGTCGGCGTCCCGATGCTGCTCGGCCCGATCTGCGGCCCCATCCTGGGCGGCTACCTGGTCGACGACGTGTCCTGGCGCTGGATCTTCTTCATCAACCTGCCGATCGGCCTCGTGGCGCTGTTCCTGGCCGCCCGCATCCTCAAGCGCGACACCCCGAGGCCGGGCGAGCGCCTCGACCTGCTCGGCCTCGTGCTGCTGTCACCGGGCCTGGCCTCGCTCATCTACGGCCTGGCCACGGGCGCGCAGAAGAGCGACTTCGGCTCGGGCGAGGTTCTCATCACCACGATCGCGGGTGCGGTGCTGGTGATCCTGTTCGCGGTCCGCGCGCTGACGGCGGGCAACCCGCTGATCGACCTGCGCCTGCTCAAGCGGCGTTCGGTCGCCGCGGCGGCGGGCACGATGGTGCTGTTCATGTGCGCGTTCATGGGCGCCATGTTGCTGCTGCCGCTCTACTACCAGGTCGTACGGCAGGAGAGCGCCTTCGCCTCCGGCCTGCTGCTCGCCCCGCAGGGCATCGGCGCGATGGTGACGATGCCGATCGGCGGCAAGCTCACCGACCGCATGGGTCCGGGTCGCGTGGTGCTGATCGGCCTGGTCGTGGTGGTGGCGTCGGTGGCGGGCTTCACGAGCCTGCTGCAGGCCGACACGTCGTACTGGTCGCTGGGCGCGGTGCTGTTCGTGATGGGCCTGGGCATGGGCCTGACGATGATGCCCACCATGGCGGCCGCGATCCAGACCCTGGGCCACGACGAGGTGCCGCGCGCCAGCACGATGCTGAACATCATCCAGCAGGTGTCGTCCTCCATCGGCACGGCCATGATGTCGGTCCTGCTGGCCAACAACCTGACCGACAAGCTCGGCGGCGCCACGGGCGGCGGCGGCCTGTCCGCCGCCCAGAAGGTCCCCGCGGCGATCATGCACAAGATCGCCGGTCCGATGGCGGACGCGTTCCAGAACACCTACTGGTGGTCGGTCGGCCTGCTGGCCCTGGCCTTCCTGCCGGCCCTGCTCCTGCCGCGTCACCGCCCGGACCCGGTGGACGCCGACGGCCCGGCCGCGATGCCGATGCACTGACGTCCTACGGCGCGAGCCGCATCGCGACGGCCCGGCCCGGGGCTCCCCCGGCCGGGCCGTCGTCGTTCGTGCCGACAACGGTTGATCCACCCGGGCGCGAGCGTCGTGCTCGAACCCGGTGGGCTCAGCCGGCGACGTGCGGCCGGGGAGCGTCGCCCACCCGGTCTCCGGCCGTGTGGTGCAGGAGGAGCACCGAGCGCACGGGCCCCTCGACCGCGACGTAGGTGTGGGAGAGACGGGCGTCGAAGCCCACATAGTCTCCGGGCCCCAGCTCCACCTCGTGGTCGCCGACCCGCACGCGAAGACGGCCGGCCTGGACGACCGCGTGTTCGGTGCCCGCGTGGCCGGGGGACTCCTGCCGGGACCGTACCTGCTGGTCGTACACCTCGACGACCGTGTCGCCCGTCGCGATGCCGCGCAGCGCCCGCAGGTCCACGCCGTCGCCGCGCAGGACCTCCACGTCGGCCGCGCGCACCACGGTCAGGCCGCCGCCGTGCGGCTGGTCCAGCAGGGACGAGATCGGGACCTCGAGCGCGCGCGACAGGCTGAACACCGTCTCGATCGTCGGGTTGCCCGCGCCGGACTCCAGCTGCGAGAGCGTCGCTTTGCCGATCTTCGACAGCCGGGAGAGCCCGGACAGTGACAGGTTCCGCGCGGTACGGACCCGACGCAGGTTGGCGGCGAGCACGTCGCGCACCGACTCGTCCGCCTCCATCGGCACCCCTCTCGTTCGGTTCACCGAACAATAGCGCCGTCAGGAGCGTTGACATGACCGGAAAAGCCGCCATAGCGTTCGGATCATCGAACGGACAGAGGCGATCGTGATCGGCGCGGGGATCATCGGCACCGCGTGCGCCCGTGAGCTGGCTCTCGCCGGTGTCCGTGTGACCCTCGTCGACCGTGCCGGCGCGGCCGGGGGGACCACCGCGCACGGCGAGGGCAACGTCCTCGTCTCCGACAAGGGCCCCGGTGCCGAGCTCCGGCTGGCCCTGTTCTCCCGGCGGCTGTGGCCCGAGGTGGCCGGCGACGGCACCGAGTGGCAGGCCAAGGGCGGCATCGTCGTGGCCACCACCGGCGAGGGCGCCCGCGCGCTCACCGCGTTCGCCGCCGCGCAGCGGGC
>NZ_JBHLZP010000693.1:0-3580 GCF_042429965.1 Actinoallomurus acaciae | reverse complement strand
GCTCGCCGCTGCCGGTCCTCGTGCACGGCGGCCCGGGGCGGGCCGCCGGCGACGAGGAGCTCGGCGGCGCCCGCGGGGTCCTGCACCACATGCAGCGCACCGCGGTCCAGGCCTCCCCCGACCTGCTCACCGCGATCACCGGGCGGTGGACGACCGGCGCCGCGCGCAGGGAGTCCGGCGTCCATCCCTTCCGGAAGTCCCTGGCGGACCTGCGGATCGGTGACGCGATCACCTCCGCGCCGCGCACGGTCTCGCTCGCGGACATCGACCACTTCGCCGAGTTCACCGGCGACACGTTCTACGCGCACACCGATCCCGAGGCCGCCGCGCGCAACCCGCTGTTCGGCGGCATCGTCGCCCACGGGTACCTCGTCGTGTCCCTCGCCGCCGGGCTCTTCGTCGACCCGGCCCCCGGGCCGGTCCTGGCGAACTTCGGCGTCGACGGGCTGCGTTTCCTCACCCCCGTGAAGGCGGGCGACACGATCGAGGTGGCGCTGACCGTCAAGCAGATCACCCCGCGCGGCGGCGCGGACTACGGCGAGGTCCGCTGGGACGCCGTCGTGACCAACCAGGAGGGCCGGCCGGTCGCCACGTACGACGTGCTCACCCTCGTGGCCAAGACCTGGCCGGCCTGAATGCGACGGGACGGGTGGCCGCGCCGTAGGCCGCGTCCGTGAGACGCGCGCACGCCGGGCGCGCACCGCACCTCACGCCCTGCCCCAATCCGCGCCCCGGCCGCGGGCCTCGTCGAACACCAGCCACGTACGGGTGGCGCGTACTCCGGGGACGTCCTGGATGCGTTCGAGCACCACGTGCCGGAGCGCCGCGTTGTCCGGCGCCCTGACCAGGACCAGGACGTCGTAGTCGCCGCCGACCATCGCGAAGTGCTCGACGTAGGGGATGTCCTGGAGCCCGGCCGACACCGCGCGCCAGGCGTTCTGCTCGATGGTGACCGAGACGTACGCGCTGGTGCCCAGGCCCGCCTTGTGCGACGCGAGTTCGATCGTGAAACCGGTGATCACTCCCTCGTCCGTCAACCGGGAGAGCCGTGCGTAGGCGTTGGCCCGGGAGATGTGGACGTGCTCGGCGAGCGCCCGTACCGAGATCCGTCCGTCGCGCAGCAACGCGGCGATGATCGCGCGATCCACCTCGTCCAGCGGACCGGCAGAACGTCCCGCCAAGCCCCCGCCAATGCCCTCTTCGGACGACATTCGGTCCACCCCAAGCGCACTTGAGACCTATTTGTCGCTAATTGTGCCTGATGTCTTGAACGGTTGACCCTCGAAGCGGACGCTGCTGCTGTCAAACGTCCAGAGAAAGGGAGCGTCGCCATGTCCGTGCGGACAGATCACGAAGTGGTCGACGGCCTTCTTCCTTCACCCGTTCCGGTGCGGTTCGTCGCCGAGAACGGCACGGCCGTCGAACCGCCTGCCGGTTACTCGGCGCCAGAGGACGAGCGGTTGCTGGAGGCGTACCGCCGGATGGTCCTGGGCCGGCGCTTCGACCGTCAGGCGACCGCGCTGACCAAGCAGGGCCGGCTCGCGGTCTACCCGTCGAGCCGCGGTCAGGAGGCCTGCCAGATCGGCGGCGTGCTCGCGCTCCGCGAGAACGACTGGCTGTTCCCGACCTACCGCGACTCGATGGCTCTGATCGCCCGTGGCATCGATCCGGTCGAGGCGCTCACCCTGCTGCGGGGCGACTGGCACTGCGGGTACGACCCTGCGGCCACGCGCGTCGCGCCTCAGTGCACGCCGCTGGCCACCCACACCCTCCACGCGGTCGGCATGGCCGAGGCGCTCCGCCGCAGGGGCGAGGACGGCGTCGCGATGGCCTTCATCGGCGACGGCGGCACCAGCGAGGGCGACTTCCACGAGGCGCTCAACTACGCCGGGGTCCTCCGCTCCCCCGTCGTGTTCTTCGTGCAGAACAACCAGTACGCGATCTCGGTGCCGCTGGCCAGGCAGACCGCCGCGCCCGCGCTCGCGTACAAGGGGATCGGCTACGGCGTCCGGTCCGAGCAGGTGGACGGCAACGACCTCGTCGCGACGCTGTCCGTCCTGACCACGGCGATGCGCCACGCACGGGCGGGCGGCGGCCCGTTCCTGGTGGAGGCGCACACGTACCGCATGGACCCGCACACGAACGCCGACGACGCCGGCCGGTACCGCGATCCGGCGGAGGTCGACCGGTGGGAGTCGGCCGACCCCCTCGCCCGCCTGGAGACCTATCTGCGCGACCGGGGGCTGCTCGACGCCGAGGGCGTCGCCTCGGCGCACGAGGCCGCCGAGGAGTTCGCCTCCGGTGTCCGGGACCGGATGAACGCCGACACCGAGTCCCACCCGTACGAGCTGTTCGACCACGTCTTCGCCGATCCCACGCCCCAGTTGCGTGAGCAGCGGGCGTCGCTCGCGGCCGAGTTGGAGGACTGACATGGCCGCGATGACGATGGCGCAGGCGCTGAACGCCGCGCTGCGGGACGCGCTGGGCGCGGACGAACGCGTTCTCGTCTTCGGCGAGGACGTGGGCCCGCTGGGCGGGGTCTTCCGCATCACCGACGGGCTGACCAAGGAGTTCGGCGAGGACCGGTGCTTCGACACTCCGCTGGCCGAGGCGGGCATCGTCGGTCTCGCCGTGGGCATGGCGATGGGCGGTTTCCGGCCCGTGGTGGAGATGCAGTTCGACGCCTTCGCCTACCCGGCCTTCGAACAGATCGCCTCGCACGTGGCCAAGATGCGCAACCGCACCCGCGGCAGACTGTCGCTGCCGATGGTGATCCGCATCCCGTACGCGGGCGGCATCGGCGGCGTCGAGCACCACTGCGACTCCAGCGAGGCCTACTACGCCCACACGCCGGGCCTGAAGGTGGTCACGCCCGCGACCCCGGACGACGCGTACTGGCTGCTCCGCGACGCCATCACCGACCCTGACCCGGTGATCTTCATGGAGCCCAAGCGGCTGTACTGGTCCAAGGGCGAGACCGATCCCACCGCTCGCCGGGCCGCGGGGTTCGGCCGGGCGACGGTACGGCGCGAGGGACGCGACGCGACGCTGGTCGCGTACGGCCCCGGCGTCCCGGTGGCGCTCCAGGCGGCCGAGGCCGCGGCCCGCGACGGCATCGGCCTGGAGGTCGTGGACCTGCGCACGCTCGTCCCGTTCGACGACGAGACCGTCGTGTCCTCGGTGCGCAGGACGGGTCGTTGCGTGGTGGTCCAGGAGGCCCAGGGGTTCGCCGGGGTGGGCGCGGAGGTCGCGGCGCGCGTGCAGGAGCGCTGCTTCCACTCGCTCGCCGCCCCCGTACTGCGGGTCACGGGCTTCGACATCCCCTACCCGCCTCCGAAACTCGAGCACTCGCACCTGCCGGACGCCGACCGGATCCTCGACGCGGTCGACCGGCTGCAGTTCGACGACGAGCCCGACGTCCTCCACCTGGACCGGGAGGCTTGCTAATGCTGTTGTCAAGCCGCAGCGGTGACCGGTGGTGCGAGTTGGTAGCACCGTCCGTCGCGCAGGAGCGCCCACAGGACGTTGACGCGTCGCCTGGCCAGGGCGAGCACCGCTTGGGAGTGGTGTTTGCCTTCGG
>NZ_JBHLZP010000692.1:0-4348 GCF_042429965.1 Actinoallomurus acaciae | reverse complement strand
GGCCGTCGCCCTGGGCATGGCGCCGCTCGCCCTGGGCACCGACGGGGGCGGCTCGGTGCGCATCCCGGCCGCCTTCACGGGCGTCTTCGCGCACAAGCCGACGTACGGGCGGGTGCCGCACTTCCCGGCGAGCCCGTTCGGCACGCTCGCGCACGTCGGCCCGATCACCTGGAGCGTCGCCGACGCCGAGCTGCTGCTGGAGGTCATCTCGGGGGCCGACAGCCGCGACTGGTCGGCGCTGCCGCCGGCCGTCCCGGCCGAGCCGGTCGACCTGCGGGGCCTGCGGATCGCGTTCAGCCCGGCGCTCGGGTACGCCGTGGTGGACGCGGAGGTCGCGGCGGTCGTGGAGAAGGCGGTCGCGGTCTTCACCGGCCTCGGCGCACGGGTGGAGGAGGCCGACCCGGGCTTCGCCGACCCGGTGGAGGCCTTCCACGTCCTCTGGTTCGCCGGCGCCGCCAAGTCGGTGGAGTCGCTCACGCCCGCCCGGCGCGAGCTGCTGGACCCGGGCCTGCGGGAGATCTCCGAGCAGGGCACGCGGCACTCCGCGCTCGACTACCTCACGGCGACCGCGTGCCGGATGGACCTGGGGCGCCTGATGGGCGCCTTCCACGAGGAGTACGACCTGCTGCTGACCCCGGCGATGCCGATCCCGGCGTTCGAGGCCGGCCGCGAGGTGCCGGAGGGCTGGGCGTCGCCTCGGTGGACGAGCTGGACGCCGTTCACGTACCCGTTCAACATGACCCAGCAGCCGGCGGCCACCGTGCCGTGCGGCTTCACCTCGGCCGGTCTGCCGGTGGGCCTGCAGGTCGTGGGTCCGCGCCACGCGGACGCCCGCGTCCTGGCGGCCTGCCGTGCCTTCGAGCAGGCCCGCCCCTGGCACGACCACCGCCCGGTTGTCGGCGATTCGCCCGAATGAACCATTTGTTGCCTCGCACCGCGTAAAGCTGGGCTCAACAGGTCAAGACCCCTAATATGAGGGCGCAACAGTCAGGTACGGCGGCCGAGGGGGACGACGTGGTGAACATCGCGGACCGGGCATCAGGCCCTGATCAGCCGCGCGTCCCGGACGCCGTGCCGTACTCCCCGCCCGGCGGCCCGGACGGCTTCTCGTCCGGCCGCGAGGCGAACCCCGCATCAGGGGTCGTGCGCGCCGCCGACGATTCGCCGCCCACCGTCAGCGTGCACGGAGGCATCGCCGTCAAACGCTAGGCGTGGTACGACGAGGCGGGCCGCCCTCGACGCGTACACGGTCGGGGGCTCGGAGCAAGGAGCGAAGAATGCCGGACACGTGGGTCGTCGTGGGCCTGGACAACGGGGGCACCTGCAACAACGCGACGGTGCTGGACTCGTCGGGGAAGTTCCTCGTCGACCGGCTGGTGGAGATCCCCAGCCGCGTCACCGAGGGCCCGGAGATCGCGGTCGGCGCCCTGGCCGAGGCCCTGGAGGGCGTCCTGGCCCTCACCGGCATCGAGCGGCCGCGGGTCCGCGCCGTCGGGCTGGACACTCCGGGACCGGCCAGCGCCGACGGGGTGATCTCCTCCAAGGGCGCGACGAACTTCCCCCAGCCGGCCTGGTGGGGCTTTGACGTCCGTACGGCGCTGGAGGAGCGGCTCGGCCTGCCGGTCGTCTACAACAACGACGGCAACGCCGCCGCCCTGTACGCCCACCACGCCCACTTCGGCACGGAGGCGGCGGAGCACTCCTCGATCTCGGCCATCGTCGGCACCGGCCTGGGCGGCGGCGTGATCGAGGCCGGCCAGGTCGTGCGCGGCGCCGCCGGCATGGCCGGCGAGCTGGGACACGTGCACATCCCGATGCAGGGGCTGCTGGAGGACGGACAGCCGCTGCCGATGTGCAACTGCGGGTTCGGCGCCGACGCCGAGAGCGTCGCCTCCCTGACCGGCATCGCGGCGAACCTGCTCCCGTACTGGCTGACCCGCTTCCCCGGGCACGAACTGGCCGACGTGCCGATCCTGGAGGCCGCCAAGATCGTCCGCTCCCTCGGCGAGGACGGCGACCCTCTCGCGCTGAAGATCTTCGAGCAGCAGGCGATGGCGCTGGGCCGGCTCTTCACGATCGCGGCCAACTTCACCGACCCGAGCGCGTACTTCGTCGGCGGCGGCGTGGTCGAGACGGGCCCGAAATTCCGCGAGTGGTTCCTGGACACGGTGCGCGAGAACACCGTCCTGCGGGAGGAGCAGCGGCGGGTCGCCGCGTTCGCCCTGGTCCCCGACCTCGACATGGCCGGCGCGCGCGGAGCCGCGATCGCCGCCCGCGACGCCTCCGCGCCATGAGCTCGCCGCGACCGCACGGGCCCATGCGCGTCAACCGCTCATCGGAGCTGGAGTGGAGCGGGATCCAGACGTTCATGAAGGCCCCGGTGTGCCTGACGCCGGAGGACCTGCGAGCGGGCAAGGTGGACGTCGCGGTCGGCGGCGCCCCCTGGGACGGTACGGCGTCCGGCCTCGGCGGCACGCGCCTGGGCCCCCGTGCCATCCGGCAGGGCGACTACATCTCCGGGTCGCGGTTCATCGCCCACCTCGGCGTCCGGGTGAACCCGCTGGAGCATCTCGTCCTGGCCGACTACGGCGACGCCGAGGTGCTGATCGGCGACACCGAGGGCACGTACGAGAACATCCGCGCGTTCGTCGCCGAGATCCTCCAGGGCGGCGCGATCCCCGTCATTCTCGGCGGCGACCACGGCATCACCTGGCCCGCCGCCACGGCGGTGGCCGACGCGTACGGGCACGGCAAGGTCGGCATCGTGCACTTCGACGCCCACGCGGACACCGCCCCGGACATGCAGGGCTCGCTGTACGGCCACGGCACGCCGATGCGGCGGCTGATCGAGAGTGGGGCGGTGCCCGGCCGCAACTTCGTGCAGGTGGGGTTGCGGGGGTACTGGCCCGAGCCGCCCGTCCTGGAGTGGATGGAGGCGAACGAGCTCCGCACCCACTTCATGGCCGAGATCCACCGGGACGGCTTCGCGGCGGTGCTGGAACGCGCGGTCGACGAGGCGCTGGACTCCGCCGATCATCTGTACATCTCACTCGATGTGGACGTCGCCGACCCCGCGTACGCTCCGGGCACCGGGACGCCTGAGCCCGGCGGTCTGACGAGCGCCGAGGTGCTGTGGGCGATCCGGCGCCTGGCGGCCGAGGTCGGGATGGTCGGCATGGACGTGGTGGAGGTCAGCCCGCCGTACGACGTGGGCCCGGACATCACGGCGCTGCTGGCGCGGCGCGCGGTGATGGAGGCGCTGACGGGCACGGCCATGCGGCGGATCGGCCTGACCGAACCGGACTACCTGGACCCTCGTTCGGCGGGCTCCGGCGAAAGCCGTACGTATCGGATCCCGGAGGGTCCCTGACCTGTGAGGGAAGCGTTGGGGCCGGGCGTGAAGCCCCCCGGCTTAGGAAACGTTCCGGTCAGGGAACGGATTGTGGGCGCATACGCGGCGGAGCCGGGACGCCGGGGCCTCAGGGCGCGTTTCGAAGCCCCTCCGGCCGGGACACTCCCCGCCCTCCCAGGGGGCGCGGGGCGCCGACCCCACTTCCATTGTCAAGCCACCCCACAGGCCAAAGGAAGACCGCACGCACGGCTGTGGAAAACCACGACCCGACCACTTCGAGACAGGCCCTGGGGCCATGGGACCGGGGGCCGGCGGCTCCGAGGCGGTGTCCGACTCCGGTCCGGCCCGCTCACGCGGCGGCGCGCCTCACCGGTGCCGAGGCGATCCGGCACCGGCGGACGGTACCGGCCGCCGCGCTCGGCCACGGGCCCGGTCTCACACCGGCCAGACCCCATCCTGGATCTACTTCACTTAACCGATTGACAAAGCGGGGAATCCAGCCACAACCTTAAGGGGTGAGCCATGACGTTCGCCTGACGGTGCGCCTGCACGTTGATCTTCGTCTGCAGGCCAGCGCGCTGTGCGTGCCCTCCTCGCCCCGCCGCTAGATTTCCCGCCTGGCAGGATAAGGAATTCGTCATGACCCAGCACCGGTCGCAGAACCGGGCTTCGCGCCATCTCATCGACCTGGACGCCCGCTACCGCGAGCGTCTTCACCGCGGACACGCTCTCGCCCCGGTCGAGGCGGTCCCCGCGGACGGCACGCTCCTGGACGTGGTCCCGCTCCCCGACACGGGGAAGGTCCTGATGATCGTGGCCCACGTCGTCCCCGCATCCGCCGCACCACCGGGTCCACCACCCGAGATCCCGGCCGATCGCCTCCCGGCGCCCCCGCAGGCGACGGCCGACGCCCAGCCCATCACCGACGCTCCGGCCCCGCACGAGCCGCGCGTTCCCGCCGAGGCCCGGGTCCACGCGGAGGGCGCCCCGGCGCCC
>NZ_JBHLZP010000691.1:0-3603 GCF_042429965.1 Actinoallomurus acaciae | reverse complement strand
GTCGTGGTGCCCGCGGCGCCGTGGTCGCCGGGGCCGCATTCGACCGGAGTGCTCTCGCCGGTGAGCAGGTGGACGTCGACCGCCGAGCCGCCCTCGGCCACGACGCCGTCGGCGGGAATCCGCTCGCCGGGCCGGACCAGGAACCGTTGCCCGGCGCGCAGTTCGCCGATCGGCACCCGGCGGCCGTCCTCCAGCCGTACGTCCTTGGCGGCCAGCTCCGCCAGCCCGGTCAGCGCCGCCCCGGTGCGGCGCCGGGCCCGCGCCTCCAGGAAACGCCCGGCCGAGACGAACAGCGGCACGCCGACCGCCGCCTCCAGGTACAGGTGCGCCATCGCGCCGCCCGGCGTCGCGGTCCAGGCGAATGACATGCGCATGCCCGGCATCCCCGCGCCGCCGCCGAACAGGGCGTACACCGACCAGCCGAAGGAGGCGACGACGCCGAGGCTGACCAGCGTGTCCATGGTCACGGTGACGTGCCGCAGCCCGGCGACGGCACGCGCGTGGAACGGCCAGGCGCCCCAGACCACGACGGGTGCGGCCAGCGCGAGGCACAGCCACTGCCAGTTGCGGAACTGGAGTGCGGGGACCATCGAGCAGACGATCACCGGCACCGCGAGCAGGCACATGATCACCAGCCGGTCGCGCTCGGGGCCGCCGGACGGCGGGTCCTGCTCCGGTGCGGGCCCTGGTGTCTCGAGGCGTCCTCGGTAGCCCGCGCGCTCGACCGCCGCGAGCAGGTCCTCCGGCGGCACGGAGGTGGGATGGCTGACCCGCGCACGGCCCGTGGCGAGGTTGACCTCGGCGGTCACGCCCGCGATCCGGCCGAGCCGCTTCTCCACGCGCGCCACGCAGGCGGCGCAGGTCATCCCCTCGATGGTCAGGCCGGTCGAGATCAGGCCGGTGGTCGTCACGGCCGGCCTCCGCTCATGTCCATGCCCGGCATGCCGGGCATGTCGTTCGTACCGTGCGTGGCCGGTGCGGTCGGCGCGGGAGTCGTGCCGGGCGCCACGCGGTGCATGCCGGGCGCGACCGGCCCGGCGATCCGGCCGATGCCGAACGCGACGGCGAACAGCGCGGCCAGCAATATCGTGAAGCCCGCGAGCAACGGTGCCGCGCGGCCCTGTTCGTCATTCGGTGTCACAGTGAATCCTTCATCCGAGAGTGAGGAGCATGTAGCCCATGGCGATCGCGACGGCCATGTGGCAGGCGGCGTCCGCGGCCGGGCCGCGACGCGCGGTGAGCAGGACGCGGAAGGCCGAGACGGTCTCGCCGGCGAAGTAGGCGGCCAGCGCGAGGCTGATCCACCCGTACGCGCCGCCGGGGCCCATCGCCATGCCGGCCATGCCGCCCAGGTGACCCATGCCGGGGATCACGAACATGTACGCCATCGCGACCGAGCCGGTCACCGCGTGCAGGCGGTGCGGCCCGCGCGCCACCAGGCACCAGACGGCCGCCGCGAGGTAGACCACGACACCGGCCAGGCGCGGGATCGACCAGCCGACCGGGGCGAACATCGCGGCCATGCCCGCGCACATCAGCAGGTGCGCCGCGCGTACGGGACGGCCGGGCGAGTTCAGCCGGTACGCCTGACGACCCGCGGCACCGGCCATCACCGCGGCGAGCCCCCATCCCACGGCGGTCGCGAACGTCACGACGAACCCCCGGGCCGGTTCATGCGCGAGAGCAGCGCGTTGTAGGCGGCCAGCGCGGCCTCGTCCTCGTCCACGTCGCCGCTCGCCCGCAGCCGGTCGCGGTCGATCTCGCCGCCGGGCCTCTCATGGCCGGTACGGGCGAGGGCGGACTGGCGCGCCGACTCCAGGAACGCCCCGGCACGGCGGGCCTCCGGCGCGCGGTCCAGGAACCACATCGCGCCGACGACGAGCATCATCACGAACATCAGCCCGTCACCGCCGATCCACATCACCGCGCCACCGTCGTGAACGTCGGTGAGCGGGCCGGGCCCCCACGGCGGATGCATCCGCGCGTAGGACGGGAACGGCGGGTTGGTCGCCTGGAGCAGCACGATCCCGACGATGGTGTCGGCCGACATCCCCATGAACAGGCTGAACAGCCGCAGCGGGTAGGCCGTCGGCCGATGCGGGGAATCGGCGGTGAGTAGGCGGGAGAAGTACAGGTATCCCCCGCCGAGGTACAGCGCGCGCTCGACCACCATCAGCACCGGCGAACGCATCATGACGTCCATGAACGAGGTCAGGTGCACCCCGAACAGCACCGCCACGTACGCCGCCAGGCCCACCAGCGGCGACGTGAGGACGGCCACCGCCGGATGGCGGCGCACCGCGTCGAACCGGGGAACGACGCGCAGCAACAGCGTGGAGGGATGGCCCAGGCACAGCAGCCACGGCGCGAGCATGATCAGCATGAGGTGCTGGATCATGTGCACCCAGAACAGCCCGGCGTCGCCGTAGATCCCGGGGCTGCCCATGATCGCCGCGGCGACCATGCCCAGCCCGCCCGCGAAGCAGCCGGTCCGGGCCGCCGCCCACCGCCCGCCCCGGCGGCGCACCATCAGCACGGCTCCGAGGTAGGCCAGCAGCGCGACCACGAGCAGTACCGTGGTGACGGGCGCGAACCTCCAGGCGGCGAACGCCCGGCCCCAGCTCAGCGGGGCCGGCGTGTCACCCATCGGCATCGGCATGTTCACGACAGGGTCTCCATCAGCTCCTGGCCGAGGTAACGCCCGCCCCGGCAGCCGGGCGGCACGGCGAACAGCGCGCTGGACTCGTGCCGCAGGAACCGGCTCAGGTCATCGGCGCCGGACAGCCGCTGCTGGATCCGGGTGAACCCCTCCCGCGGGTCGGCCTGGAAGGCCATGAACAGCAGGCCGGCGTCCGGCGCGCCGTCGGGCCGGTACCCGTCGAAGTAGGAGAACCCCTTGCGCAGGATGGCCGCACCGTTGTTGGAGTGCGGGGACGCCTGCCGCACGTGCGCGCTCGCCCCGATCGCCAACGCACCGCCGGAATCCTGTTTCTCCAGGTCCAACGGCGTGAACTCGGTACCGCCGGACAGCGGGGCACCGGTGGCCTTACGCCGCCCGACGATCGCCTCCTGCCGGTCGCGCGGCAGGGCCTCCCAGTCCTCCAGCAGCATCCGGATCCGCCGGAACACCAGGTAGCTGCCGCCGCGCATCCACGCCGGGCCCGAAGCGAAGATCTGCTCGTCGAACCCGGGGTCGGACGGACGCGGATTCCCCGTGCCGTCCAGCTGCCCCATCAGGTTGCGGGGTGTCTCGTTCGACCCGGTCACCACGCCGTCGGCCGTACTGAAGCCGCTCATCTGCCAGCGCACCCGCACCGTCCCCCGGCCCAGCCGGGTCAGCGTGCGCAGCGCGTGCGCGACGACCAGGGCGTCATCGGCGGTGACCAGCACGCCCAGGTCGCCGTGGCTGCGGCTCCCGTCGATCTCATCGCGCGGGAACGGCGGCAGCGGGTCGAGCTCGCCCGGCACCGGTGCGCCGATTCGTCGCAGCATCGACGCGCCGAACCCGGCCGTGACCGTGACGGACGCGGGCCCGTAGCCGGCGGCGACCACGTCGTCGGCTACGGACGCGGGCCCGTAGCCGGCGGCGACCACGTCGTCGGC
>NZ_JBHLZP010000690.1:0-3606 GCF_042429965.1 Actinoallomurus acaciae | reverse complement strand
CGCGGCGCGGGAGCTGCTGGCGCTGGACCCGGTCGCGCTCGGCCTGCGGGAGACGGCGCGGCGCCTCGGCTGTTCGCCGTACCACCTCAGCCGGCTCTTCCGCCGGCAGACCGGGCTGACCCTGAGCGCCTACCGCACTCGCGTGCGCGTGCTGCGCGCGCTGGACGCGATCGAGGCGGGCCGGGCGGACCTGGCGGGCCTCGCGGCCGACCTGGGGTTCGCCGACCACGCCCACCTGACCCGCACCGTACGCGAGGAGTGCGGCCACACGCCGAGCGCGCTGCGCCGTCTGCTCAGGGCGGACTGAGCAAGCATCTTCAAGCGCCTCCCCCGGGGCCGGGCCGAGACTCGTCGATGGACGGCCCGCAGGAGAGGAGAAGGCACGGCATGATCGCACGTATCTGGCAGGCACGGACCGGCGGTCCCGAGGACGCCGAACGCTACCGCGAGGTCTTCACGACCGAGGTGCTCGGCCACCTGCGCGGCCTGGAGGGCTTTCGCGGCGCGTACCTCCTCGCCCGCGAGCAGGCCGGGGCGGTGGAGATCCGGACGCTGACCCTGTTCGACTCGATCGACGCCGTACGGCGTTTCGCCGGGCACGACCACGAGCGCGAGCGGGTCACGCCCGCGGCCCGGGCCGCCCTGCTCGACTCCGACCCGGTCATCCGGCACTACGACGTGGCGGCGGCCCTGCCCCCGGCCTGACCGCGACCGCGCTGAGCGATCTTCACCGTCATGCGCTGGGATACGCTGCGCACGATCGACGGCGCGTGCCGACCCACCCACGTCCGTGGGTGGGTCGGATTGGAGGCGTAGTGTCCGACACCTTCGACACGGCGACGGTTCTCGCCGATCTGACGACTGCCGAGAAGGCCTCGCTGTGCCTCGGCTCCAGCTTCTGGAACACCCGCGCGATCGACCGGCTCGGTGTGCCCGCGATCACGATGTCCGACGGGCCGCACGGGCTGCGCAGGCAGTCGGCGCGGGCCGACCACGTCGGCGCCGGCGGCAGCATACCGGCGACGTGTTTCCCGACGGCCTCCGCGCTCGGGTCGACCTGGAACGCGGAGCTGGTACGGGCCGTCGGGGAGGCGCTCGGCGAGGAGGCGCGGGCGCTCGGGGTCTCGATCCTGCTCGGCCCCGGCATCAACATCAAGCGGTCACCGCTGTGCGGCCGCAACTTCGAGTACTTCGCCGAGGACCCCCACGTGTCCGGGGTTCTCGGGGCGGCCTGGGTGGACGGTGTGCAGAGCCGTGGCGTGGGAGCGTCGCTCAAGCACTACGCGGTCAACAACCAGGAGACCGACCGGCTCCGGGTGAGCGCCGAGGTCGACGAGCGGACGTTGCGGGAGATCTACCTCGCCGGTTTCGAACGGGTCGTCCGGGAGGCGAGCCCGTGGACGGTCATGTGCTCGTACAACAAGGTCAACGGGGAGTACGCGTCACAGCACCGTGGCCTGCTCACGACGATCCTGCGTGAGGAGTGGGGCTTCGAGGGCGTGGTCGTCTCCGACTGGGGCGCCGTCCACGACCGCGTCGCCGCGCTCGCCGCCGGGCTCGACCTCGAGATGCCGCCCAAGCTGGGCATGTCCGACGCCGAGATCGTCGCCGCCGTGACCGACGGCCGGCTCGACCTCGCCGACCTCGACCGGGCGGCGCGCCGGGTGCTGGAGCTCGTCCGGCGGGCGGTCGGATCCGGCGGTGCTCCGGACGGCGGATTCGACGTCGCCGGGCATCACGAACTCGCCCGCCGGGCCGCGCGGGAGGGCGCCGTACTGCTGCGCAACGACGCCGGGCTGCTGCCGTTGGCCGCCGCACCCGGACGCCGGTACGCGCTCGTCGGTGAACTGGCGAGGACCCCCCAGTTCCAGGGCACGGGCAGCTCACGGGTCAACCCGACCCGGCTGGAGAACATCCTCGACGAACTGCGCCGCCTGCTCCCCGGCGACGCGCGGCTCGACTTCGCGGCCGGCTACCGCCTCGAGCCGGAGCACGATGAGGAGACCGACGCGGCGCTGCTCGAGCAGGCGCGTACGGCGGCCCGCGGCGCGGACGCCGCCATCGTGGTCCTGGGGCTGTTGCCCGGAGACGAGTCCGAGGGCTACGACCGGACGCACCTCCAGCTCCCGGCGCCGCAGATCGAGTCGCTTCGCGCGGTCGCGGAGGAGTGCCGTGACGTCGTGGCCGTCCTGGTCGACGGCTCGGTGGTCGACGTGAGCACGGTCGAGCCGCACGCCGGGGCCATCCTCGAATGCCGGCTCGGCGGACAGGCCGCGGGGGGCGCCATCGCCGATCTCCTGCTCGGGCTCGCCGCGCCCTCCGGGCGCCTGGCGGAGACGATCCCGGTCCGGCTCCAGGACGTCCCCTCCCATCTCAACTTCCCCGGCGAGGAGGGATCCGTCCGGTACGGCGAGGGTGTCTTCGTGGGCTACCGCGGCTTCGACGCGACCGATCGGCCGGTCGCGTACCCGTTCGGTCACGGCCTGACCTACACGACCTTCGGCTACGACGATCTCGCCGTCGCGGTCCACGGGTCGGCGGACGACGGGACGCTGACGGTGGAGGTCGGTCTCACCGTGACCAACACCGGGCCGCGTGTCGGGCAGGAGGTGGTGCAGGTCTACGTCGGGGATCGGGCGGCGCCGGTCCACCGCCCGCCGCACGAACTGCGCGCGTTCGCCAAGGTGTCGCTGCGGCCCGGGGAGTCCCAGCCGGTCACGTTCGCGCTGGGAGCGCGGGACTTCGCGTACTGGTCCACCGGGCACGGGTGGACCGTCGCCCCTGGAACGCACACGATCCACGTCGGCGCGTCCTCCCGGGACCTGCGCCTCACCGTGGACGTCGAGCTGGCGGCGACGCCGAGGCGGGTGCCGCTCACCCTCATGTCGACCCTCGACGAGTGGATCGCCGATCCCGTCGCCGGCGCGGCACTGCGCGAGGCGGTCGGCAACGACGACCAGGGCCGTCCGCGCGGCGTCTTCGCCGACGCGGCGGTGGCCAGGACGATCGGCAACTTCCCGGTCTCGAGCCTGGCCGTCTTCCCCAACGTCGGATTCGACCACGCGACGCTCCAGGACATCATGGAGCGCGTCCGCATCTCGCGATAGGGCCTCTCAGTCGGGGCGGTGGGCGGCGGCGAGGCGGGCGAGGTCGACGCGGGAGCGGATGCCCAGTTTGCGGTACGTCCGGGTGAGGGCGGCCTCCACCGTCTTCACGCTCACGAACAGGCGGGTCGCGATCTCGCGGTTCGTCGCGCCGTCGGCGACCAGGACCGCCACGCGGCGTTCGACGCCGGTCAGGGTGCGCAGCGGGTCGGTCTCACCCGCCGTTCTGCGTACGCCCACGTCCAGGTGGTCCAGTTCGGCGGTGACGGCCGCCACCCACGGCGCGGCCTTCGCGCGGGAGAAGACCCGGTGCGCCGCGCGCAGTGACTCGCGTGCGGCCGCCGGGTCGTTCATCCGGGCGCGCAGACGGCCGAGTTCGAGGCGGGTCCGGCCCTCCTCCAGCGGGTACGGCGAGGCGGCGAGCGTCTCCGCGGCCCGGGTGAGGCCCTCCGCCGCGCCCTCCGGATCGCCGCGCGCCCCCGTCACCAGGGCCGACGCGCGC
>NZ_JBHLZP010000689.1:0-3617 GCF_042429965.1 Actinoallomurus acaciae | reverse complement strand
GTACGCCCTGCGGGTCCGGGACCTGCGGGCCCGGTGGACGCCCGGCGGCCCGTACGCGCTCGACGGCGTCTCGCTCGACCTCGCGCCCGGCCGGCGGTGCGCGGTGGTCGGGCCGAGCGGCTCGGGCAAGACGACACTGACCACGGTGCTGTTGCGGCTGCTCGATCCGGCCGGCGGCGAGGTGACGCTGAACGGCGTCGACCTGCGCGAACTGGCGGGCGACGACGTACGGCGCGCCGTGGGGGTGTGCGGCCAGGACGCGCACCTGTTCGACACGACGATCGGGGAGAACGTCCGGCTCGCCCGCCCGTACGCCACCGACGAGCGGGTACGCGACGCGCTGCGCCGCGCCCGGCTGCTTGACTGGGTCTCCGCGCTGCCCTCGGGCCTGGACACCTGCGTCGGCGAGCACGGCGCGCGGGTCTCCGGCGGTCAGCGGCAGCGCATCGCCCTGGCCCGTACGCTGCTGGCCGACTTCCCGATCCTGCTGCTGGACGAGCCGGCCGAGCACCTCGACGTCGCGACCGCCGACGCTCTCACCGCCGACCTGCTCACCGCCACCGAGGGCCGCACGACCCTGCTCGTCACCCACCGCCTGGCCGGCCTGGCGGCGGTCGACGAGATCCTGGTCCTGGCCGACGGCCGGGTCGCCGATCGGGGCACCCACGCCGACCTGCTGTCCCGCCCGGGCCCGTACCGAGAGACGTGGAGGCGAGAACACGAACACGACGAGGCACTCACCGTGGGCTAGACGAGCGGTTCACCTGACCGGATCTGCCAAGGCCGGAGGCTCGCCTTCGGAGCGGCCGCTATCTCATCGGGCAGATGAAGTGCAGGACGAGGTGCGTGTCCGACGGTATTGAGGCGTGTTGGGGGTATCCGCATCTCATGTCGTCGTAGTAGACGCTCACCTCGTACGAGCCGGTCGGTAATGCGATCTTGAAGTGGCCGGATGTGACACTCGCCGACTTGACCGGCTTCCGCTTGGTGTTGGTCACGCGGACGCTCGCCCGTCTCGGTACGAAGACATGGCCGGGCCACATTCCGCCGACCAATCTGACATCTCCACTTACCTCTGAGGCGGTGTGATCCGCGACAGCCGCGTGCGATGGCTCACCGCTGAAGGACGCCGGCGATTCACTGGTGCCGGGAGACGGCGCGGATTCGCAGCCTGCGATCGCCGGGACGAGAAGCGAAAGAACGCCGGCCGTGTAGATGCGTTCATGGGCTCTCATGGTCTTCGCTTCCTGTGGTGGGACGGTCCAGGTCTCGCCGTCCGCGTCCTGTTACAGGCTTCTGGCGGCCGGTCGGCAACGTATCCGCCGTTCGGTGGACACTGATCGGATCGCCGGGCATGAAGTAAATCTCGGATGCGTGTCCCGCCGCCGGCGTCCGGCAGCGCCGATGGTACCGGCGTCGGTGGTCAGGGGAGTCGGGCGAACCAGGCGAGGGACAGGCTGGCGGTGACGAGCGCGAGCAGGAGCGCCGTGCCGAAGTAGCCGGAGGTGGACTCCTGGGGCTCGGTGCGGTAGCCGAGGGAGCTGCCGATGTGCCGGTAGACCTGGGAGAGCTGGGAGCCGGCCGCCGCCTCGTAGGCTCTGCCGCCGGTGGCGTCGGCGAGTTGGCGGAGGGTGGGCTTGCTGGGCGGTACGGGGATGGTCTGGCCGTCGATGGTGACGGTGCCGTACGAAGTGCCGAACGCGATCGTGGAGACGGGGATCTTCGCTGCTCTGGCCGCGGCGGCGGCTTCGGCGGTGGAGCGTCCGGTGGTGTTGTCGCCATCCGACATGAGCACGATGTGGCCGGGCGGCGGGGCCTGGTTCCCCTGGGCGTCGAAGGAGCGGATGGACTGCAGGGCGGTGAAGACGGCCTCGCCGATCGCGGTGGCCCTGCACAGACGCAGGTCGTTGATGCCGTGTTCGACGGCGCCGCGGTCGAGGGTGGGGGCGATCACGGCGGAGGCGCTGCCGCAGAAGCTGACGAGGCCGACGTTGAAGCGCGCGGGCAGGCTCTGAACGAATTCGTCCGCCTGTGTCTTGGCCGCCTGGATGCGGCTGGGCGCCACGTCGGTGGCGTTCATCGATGGGGACACGTCGATCGCCACGATGATCGTGGCGCGTTCCCGTGGCACTCTCGTCGGCCTCGCCGGGCGGGCGAAGCCGACGAGGAGCACCACCATCGTCGCGAGGAACAGGGTCGCGATGAGGTGACGTCGCCAGCCGGGCCGGCGCGGGGCGACGTGAGCCAGGAGGGCGAGGTTGGTGAAGCGGACGGCGTAGCGTCTGCGGCGGCGCTGGGACAGCAGGTACGCGGCGACCGCGACGGGGATCAGGAGCAGCCACCACAGGCGCTCCGGCGACAGGAACGTCATGGCCGCCCCGTTGCCGGGGTGTGTCGGCGGGTCAGCACCGCGTCAGCGGTCGGTGGTCCCCCGCGCCCGGCCGGCGGCTCATGCGGGCTTCGGCGCGGTGACACGCACCGGTACGACGGCGCCCGCCGGCGCGGGTGCCTCCGCCTGACGGGAGTCCTGCTCGGTCTCCGGCAGCCGGACCAGTCCGGTGATGTAGCCGGTCAGGAGTCCGGCACCTTCCAGTACGTTGCGGACCTGGGAGTTCGCGGCCTTGTAGAAGATCCGCGTGCCGTCGCGGCGGGAGGTCACCAGGCCGGCGGCCCGCAAC
Organism: Actinoallomurus acaciae; assembly: GCF_042429965.1. Taxonomy (NCBI): domain Bacteria; kingdom Bacillati; phylum Actinomycetota; class Actinomycetes; order Streptosporangiales; family Thermomonosporaceae; genus Actinoallomurus; species Actinoallomurus acaciae. The sequence continues at coordinate 939 of NZ_JBHLZP010000689.1, read as the reverse complement.
TTCGCCAGGTGCTGTGACACCGCGGCGACGTGCGCCTCCACCAGTTCCGACAGCTGCCGTACCGAACGCTCGTCGTCGGCGACCGCCCACAGGATCTGGAACCGGGTGGGGTCGGCCACGGCCTTCAGCACCGAAACGATCGCGTCCACGCTGACCACCGGCGACTCTGAGGAAGGTTGCGCATTCATGCAACAAACCCTAGTTCAAGAACCGCCGGTCCCCTTCGGCCGCAGACGGCCCGGGGCGAAGCGCCGGTGACCGGTGAACACATCGGCTCTCCTCCATCCGTTTCTCACCTGCGGTTATTCCCTCAACATCGGCATACTAAGCTACTTGCGCAAACGCGCAAAGAGATGCTTCACTCGAAGGCGTGACCACCGGCCCGCGAGGCCGTGAGCGCGAGGAGGTGAGCGGGATGAGTCCTGATGGAAGTGATCACCGACCTGATTCCGCCGTACCCGGCACGCGCGCCCCGCGGTCTGTGGGCTGACCACCACACCCGCCGCCGGCGCACCGCGTGACGGGCATGACCGCGCCGCTCGACGGCGCGGACGGGAGGTCCGTCATGACGATCATGATCGGTATCGCGCAGGCGGCGCTGACGGCCGGCCTGCCGGAGATGGTGCGTTCCCTGCTGCCGTTCATCGAGCCGATCGCACTCGCGGCCGCGAGTGCCTGCGGCGCGGGACTCCTCGCGCAACTCGGCCTGCAGCTCGCCCTGACCCTGGCCCGGCACGCGCTGGCGACCCGGGCCTAGGGCCTGTCTCGAAGTCGGGTATGCGAGGGGTGTGTCGTGATCGCTAACTGAAGAGGTCTCCGGTGGAGGGTTCATCGACCAAGAAGAACCTGGAGACCTCGCGGCCGCCCTAGTACTACATGCCTAGATCGCTCCTGGCGATCGGATCGTTTCTCTGCGTGAGCGGGTTGGGGTGTGTGACG
>NZ_JBHLZP010000688.1:0-3620 GCF_042429965.1 Actinoallomurus acaciae | reverse complement strand
CGGTCGCGGGGTCGCCGGCGGCGCCGGTCTGTGTGAGCACGACCCGGGTGCCGGCGGGATGGCCGCCGGTCAGCTCCCAGCGCACCCGCCCGGCCGGGGTGCCGTCGCGGAGCCAGGCGTATTCCAGCAGCTTCTCCTCGCCGATGTCGGTGAGGGCGCCCGCCGGGACGGAGGGGCTGGTGGCGCGCGGCGGCGGCGGACCGCCGACGACCGGCTCCTCAGGCAGGGTCAGCGCCGGCCAGACCTGCTCGACCGGATGGGGCAGCAGCCGCTCGAACCGGATCGTGCCGTCGGCGTCCACGGCGCCCTCCCCCAGGCCGAATCTCGCGACGTAGGCGTCGTGGCGTTCGGCGTACCGCTCGGGCTTGATGAGTGACCCTTCGACCGGCCCGGCGAGGGTCGTGTCCAGGGCGCCCAGGCAGGTCTCCCAGCCGGTGGCGAAGCTGCCCGCCATGGGCCGGTCGGTGAAGGTGTGGGTGAAGACCAGCCGCGTGCCCGTGCCATCGGGGGTCAGCTCCATGCGCAGCGGGTCGCCGTTCCAGGTGAAGGCGAACACCCGGGGCGGGTCCAGCTCAGTGATCGTTCCCGCGTCCGGCTCCGCGTCACCGGCCGGGTACCGGAACCGGATCCGGCCGCCCTGGCGCAGGTCGATCTCGACGAGGGCCGGGAACCAGTGCGCCATCTCGGCCGGGCCGGTGACCGCCCGCCAGACCTTCTCCACCGGGTGCGCGAGGCGACGCTCGAACCGCAGGACGCTGCGCCCGTCGATGGTGTGCAGGGTTCCGTTCATGTGTCGTCTCCCGTCTGCCGGGGCTCGCCGTCCGGCATGGCGTCCAGGTGTCGTTCGAGGGCGTCCAGCGAGCGTTCCCACAGCCGCCGGTACGGCGACAGCCAGGCGTCGATCTCGGCCAGCGGCTCGGGTCGCAGTTCGTACCAGCGGCGCTGCGCCTCGACGCGGACGCGGACCAGACCGGCCTCGCGCAGCACCCGCAGGTGCTTGGAGGTGCCGGGCTGGGTGAGGCCGAGCGCCTCGGTCAGCTCCGCGACGGGGCGGGGACCCTCGAGCAGCAGGTCGAGGATCCGCCGCCGCGTCGGCTCGGCGAGCACGTCGAATGGTGCGGACATGCAGGGAACATATCCGGACGGCTATATACCCGTCAAGGCATATGTCTTTTCAGGCGGCGGCGTTCAGTAGTAGCCCTCGACCGGGACGCGCGCCTCCTCGTACAGCGCCGGACCCTCCTGGGGCACCTCGGGCCATCCGCCTCCCGGCTTGAGGCCGGCCAGCTGTTCCTCCGACAGCGCGTACACCACCCGGCCCAGGCCGGAACGCGCGATCGCCCCGGTGCACATCTGGCACGGCTGGCAACTCGTGTACATCGTGGTGACGGCCGCGGTCGCGGGGTCGAGCTCACGCGCCGCCCAGCGGGCCAGCTTCAGTTCCGGGTGGGCGCTGATGTCGGCGCCGGTGACGGTCGTGTTGCGCTCTTCGGCGACGACCTGACCGTCCGGGCCGGCCAGCAGCGACCCGAACGGCGGGTCGCCCGCCGCGCGGGCCTCGGCGGCCAGGGCGATGGCCCTGCGCAACAGGTCGTGAGGGTCGAGAGACATGATCACTCCGATCGGATGAGGGATTCGGCGACGGTCGCGAGCACGCGCCAGGACTCCCGCGGGCGGCGGGTCTCCTCCGGGTCGCCGTTGAACGGGTCGAGTACGACGGTCTCGGCGCCGAGGCGGCGCAGTTCGGCCAGGTCCGCGGCGACCTGATCGAGGGTGCCCTCGCCGGCGAGCCGGTCGTGGCCGGTGAGCGGATCGGCGGTGAGCCGCAGGGCGATGCGGGGCGCCAGCGCGGGCACGGGCCGTCCCTGGTCCCGCGCGGTGGCGGCGAGGCGTTCTCGTGCCTCCCGCAGCCACGGCAGCGTGGCCCGCAGCGGATGCCAGGCGTCGCCGAGGCGTACGGCCCGGCGGATGCCCGCGTCGCTGTTGCCGCCGATCCACAGCGGGATCGATCCCGCACGGTAGTCGGCGGTGTTCGCCCAGGCGGCCCGTACGACACGCAGGTGCTCGTCGGTGATCCGGCCGCGTTCGCCGAACGGCACGCCGAGCGCCGCGAACTCCTGCCGGGCCCAGCCGACGCCGACACCGAGGACGAGACGGCCGCCGCTGAGGTCGCCCAGGTTGGCGGCCATGCGGGCCAGCAGCAGGGGATGCCGGTACGGCACGATGACCACGGTGGTGCCGAGCCGGATCCGTTCGGTCACGCCGGCCAGCCACGACAGTGTGGTGAACGGCTCGTAGAACGGCGCCGGGTACTGCTCGGCCACGTCGGGTGTCACCGCCACGTGGTCGGACAGCATCAGCAGGTCGAAGCCGAGTCCCTCGACCGTGCACGCCCAGTCGCGCAGCATGCCGGGGTCGGTGCCGGGCCCGAAGTTCGGGACGTTAACGCCGAGTTTCACCATTTCACGGTATCCAGGCGATCATCGTCGGCGGAAGGGATCGTTCCCGGCGTCCACGGTGGTTCGCCGTTGTTCTGCCGGTATATTCGCGGCATGGCCGAGGATCTTGACGTGACGGACTGGGCGATCCTGGTGGAGGTGCAGCGCGACGGCCGGATCCCGCTCACCGAACTGGGCCGGCGGGTGAGCCTCAGCGCCTCGGCGACGACCGAGCGCGTCCGGAGGCTGGAGGCCGCCGGCGTCATCACCGGGTACCGGGCCGAGGTGGACCTGGAGAAGGTCGGGTATCCCGTGCTCGCCGTCGTACGCCTGAAGTATCCCGGCAACCGCCACGAGCCGCTGCACCGGCTGCTCGACGAACGGCAGGAGATCCTCGAGTGCCTGCGGACCACCGGCGATGACTGTTACACGCTGAAGGTCGCGGCGGCCTCCATGACCCACCTGGAGAAGATCGTCGGCGAGCTGACCGACTTCGGCAGCACCACCACGAACATCGTCTACCGCCAGACCCTGCCCTTCCGCGGCCCCCAGACCGCCCCGCCGGCCTGACGCCGGCCGGCGGTACGGTGACCCGGACGACAGAAGGTGAGGACCGGGTGCGAGCGGTGGTGTTCGAGGAGTTCGGGCGGATGCCGGACCTGCGCGAGGTGCCCGATCCCGCGCCGTCGCCGGCCGGGGTGGTGATCAGGGTCGCCGCGACCGGGCTGTGCCGCAGCGACTGGCACGGGTGGATGGGCCACGACTCCGACATCACGCTCCCACACGTTCCCGGGCACGAACTGGCCGGGGTGGTCGAGGCGGCCGGGCCGGAGGTCACCGGGTGGCGCGCCGGGGACCGGGTGACGGTCCCGTTCGTCTGCGCGTGCGGACGCTGCCCGGCCTGCGCGGCCGGCGAACAGCAGGTGTGCGAACGGCAGACCCAGCCCGGGTTCACCCACTGGGGCTCCTTCGCCGAGTACGTCGCCGTCGAGAACGCCGACGTGAACCTGGTCGGGCTGCCCGAGGGGCTCGGTTTCGCGGCGGCGGCCGGCCTCGGCTGCCGTTTCGCGACCGCCTACCGCGCCCTCACCGCGCACGGACGGGCCACGCCGGGCCAGTGGGTGGCGGTGCACGGCTGCGGCGGCGTCGGCCTGTCCGCGGTGATGATCGCGGCCGCGGCCG
>NZ_JBHLZP010000687.1:0-3624 GCF_042429965.1 Actinoallomurus acaciae | reverse complement strand
GTGCGTCGTCGACCTTGTTGGCGGCCAGCACGACCGGCTTGTCGGCGCGCCGCAGGACGCCCACCACGGCCTCGTCGGTGTCGGTGGCGCCGACCGTCGCGTCGACCACGAACAGCACGACGTCCGCGGCGTCGACCGCCAGGCGCGCCTGGTCGGCGACGGAGGCCGCGAGGCCCTCGGCGTTCGGCTCCCAGCCGCCGGTGTCGAGCACCGTGAAGCGGCGCCCGCCCCACGCGGCGTCGTACGCCACCCGGTCGCGGGTCACGCCGGGCACATCCTCCACGACCGCCTCACGGCGGCCCAGGATGCGGTTGACCAGTGTGGACTTGCCGACGTTCGGTCGGCCGACGACGGCCACGACCGGCGGCGGCGCGACGTCGTGCTCCACGCTGTCGCCGATGTCCAGGACATCGGCGTGCTCCATCTCACTCACGAATCCTCCTGCGTCGGAGGAGAGGCCAGGAACGCGTGCTCATCGGTTCGCTCGCTCACGGACGCTCCTCGCCGTACACGGTCTCCCGCACCGCGTCGTCGGCGCCGTTCGCGATCCGTACGATCTCGGTGATGACCTCGGGAAGGGTCAAGCTGGTGGTGTCGACCTCCACGGCGTCGGCCGCGCGCGCCAGCGGGTCGGCCTTGCGGGTGGAGTCATGGTGGTCGCGGCGAGCCAGGTCGGCCTGGGTCGCGGCGACGGAGGCACCGGTCAGCTCCTTACTGCGGCGCTGCGCGCGCGCCTCGGCGCTCGCGGTGAGGTAGATCTTGACCGCCGCGTCCGGTGCGACGACCGTGCCGATGTCACGGCCCTCCACCACGATACCGCCGGTGCCGATGATCTCCTGTTGCAGCGCGACGAGGCGCCGGCGCACCTCCGGGACCGCGGCCACCGCGCTGACGGCGCCGGTGACCTCCTTGGTGCGGATGGGCCGTGCGACGTCCGTGCCGTCGACGGAGATCGACGGGGCGTCGGGGTCGGTGCCGACACTCAGGACGGGCTCGCCCGCGCGGGCGGCCATCGCGGCCGGGTCGTCGGTCGGGACGCCCTGACGTAGCATCCACCACGTCACGGCGCGGTACATCGCGCCCGTGTCGAGGTAACGCAGCCCCAGGGCACGTGCCACGCCCTTGGACACGCTGGACTTGCCCGAACCCGAGGGGCCGTCCATGGCGATGACGAGCATCTCGTGTGCTTCCTCTCCCGTACCGACCGGCCAACGTCTGAGGCTACCGGTACGGCGGGCCGGCTTGATCCGTACATCGGCAAGCCCGTGCGCCGTCGCATACGTCTTGTATGTAACATAGATACAAGATGAGCACCGCGACCTCCCGGGCCTACGACCACGTGAAGCAGGCCATCCTCGACCGCGTCTACCCGGGTGGCGCACTGCTGAGCGAGGGTGAGATCGCCACGGCGGTCGGGGTGTCCCGCACCCCGGTGCGCGAGGCGCTCCTCCGCCTGGAGACCGAGGGCCTCGTACGCCTCTACCCCAAGCGCGGCGCGCTGGTCCTGCCGGTCTCCCCCCAGGAGATCTCCGACGTGCTGGAGACCCGCGAGCTGGTGGAGACCTTCACCGCCGGCCGGGCCACCATCGGGCCCGAGCTCGTCGGCGAGCTCACCCGGCTCCTGGAGGACATGCGACGGCACGCCGACGCCGGGGACGGCCGGGAGTTCGCCTACGCCGACCGGTGCTTCCACCGCTCGCTCGTCGCCGCCGCCGGCAACGAGATCCTCACCCAGCTGTACGACTCGCTGCGCGACCGCCAGCTGCGCATGGCCCGCCTCACCGCCGACGACCCCGTACGCGCCGCCGACGCGATCCGGGACCACACCGAGATCCTGGAGGCCGTCCGCTCGGGTGACCGCCGCCGGATCCGCGCCGCGATCCACCGGCACCTGCAGACCGCCGGATCCGCCCTGCGCGGCCGCTCCTGACCGATCCCCGCCGTCCCCACCGCATCCCGCCGAGTACACCCCTGCCCCCCGAAAGGTAAAACGTGAACGTCGCGGTTTCGTCGCCGCCCCGTCCGCAGGCCCCCTCCCACCCCCTCGGCGGCCGCCGTGCGTGGAGCGTGTGGGCCGTCGGTGCCCTCGTCTACCTGGTGGCCTTCTTCCACCGTACGAGCCTCGGCGTCGCGGCCCTCGCCGCCCAGCAGCGCTTCGGCGTCGGCGCGACCGCGCTGTCCACCTTCGCGATCCTGCAACTCGGCGTGTACCTGGTCATGCAGGTCCCGAGCGGCATCATGGCCGACCGGTTCGGCCCGCGCCGGATGCTCGGCGCCGCGCTGCTGTGCATGGCCCTCGGCGAGACGCTGTTCGCCTTCGCGGCCTCGCTGCCGCTCGCCGTCCTCGGCCGTGGCATGGTCGGCCTCGGTGACGCCTTCACCTTCATCAGCGTGGTGCGCCTGGCCGCCTCCTGGTTCCCCCGGCGGCGGTTCGCGGTGCTCACCGCGCTGACCGCGATGACCGGGACGCTCGGCCAGGTCGGCGGCACCGTTCCGCTGTCGGCCTCACTGAGCGCGTACGGCTGGACGCCGACCTTCCTCGGCACGGCCGTGCTCAGCGTCGCTCTCGCGTTCGTCGTGTGGCGGTGGGTCGCCGACCATCCGGCACCGGCGGTGGAGCGTTCCAGCACACCGGGTTCCGTACTGGCCGACCTGCGCGAGGTGGTCGGGCAACGCGGCACGCGCACCGCCGTGTGGGCGCACTTCACGCTCATGTCGGCGTTCATGGTGCTGGCGACGCTGTGGGGCTACCCGTACCTGGTCAAGGGGCTCGGCATGGGCGCGGGCCCGGCCCGGCTGACGCTCACGCTGACCGCCGCGGCGCCGCTGGTGGTCGCGCCCGCCCTCGGCTGGGTGGCGGGCCACCGGCCCCACCTGCGCGGGCGGCTGATCGTCTCCGTCGCCGCCGCCCTCGCCGCCGTCTGGGTCGCCGCGGTCACCTGGCCCGGCGGGCACCTGCCCGTGGCGTTCGCGGTGGTCCTCGTCCTTCTCAGCGCCGTCGGCAGCGCGGCGTCGATGCTCGCCTTCGACCTGGCGCGCGACGCGAACCCGCCGAGCCGTGGGGGTATCGCCTCCGGTGTGGTCAACATCGGCGGGTTCTCCGCGGCGATGAGCGGCTCGCTGAGCGCCGGAGCGCTGCTGGACACCGCCGGCGGCACCTACGACGCCCCGTCGTTCCAGCTCGCCTTCGTGCCGATCACCTGCATGATCGTGATCGGGACCGTACGGCTGACGCTGCTGCTGCGTCCGTGGCGGTCCCGGCCTGCGCCCGGCGGAGGCGCCGGGTGGTCCCTCAGCCCGGAACCGACCAGCCACGCGCCCGCAGTTCGTCCGCGAGGCGCTCTGCCGCCGCGGGCGTCACGCTCAACTCGACCACACCGACGGGGCGTCCGGGCGAATGCTCGATCGTCACGTCCTCGATGTTGACGCCCGCGACCCCGGCCGCCTGGAACAGCAGCGCCAGCTCTCCGGGCCGGTCGGGGATCACGACGGACACCACCGCGTAGGTGCCGGCCCGGTCGCCGTGCTTTCCCGGCAGGCGGCGGCGGCCGGTGCCACCGCGCCTCAGCAGCCCGGTCACGTCGGTCTCGTCGCCCGCGCGCAGCGCCGCGGCGGTCGCGGCCA
>NZ_JBHLZP010000686.1:0-10086 GCF_042429965.1 Actinoallomurus acaciae | reverse complement strand
CCACCGCCGTCGGGCGGCCGGTCGGTCAGGCCGGGGGCGGCCAGGAAGTCGCGGACGGCGCGTACGAGGGGCTCACCGCTCTCCGACCGGGCCGCGCCGCGCAGCAGGACCACGGCCTGGCGGACCTCGGCGCGCTCGAAGAACCGCTCGGCGCCCTTGACGACGTAGGGCACGCCGTGGTCGGCGAAGGCCTGTTCGTACGGCTCGGACTGGGCGTTGATGCGGAACAGCACCGCGATCTCGCGGGCCGGCACGCCCTCGTCGAGCAGCTCGCGGATGCGCTTGGCCACGGCCTCGGCCTCGGCCACCTCGTCGTCGTGCTCGGAGAAGACCGGCGTGGGGCCGTCGGAGCGCTGCGCGACCAGCTCGAGGCGGTGCGCGCGCGTGTCTCCCCGCGCCTGCGCGAGCACGCCGTTGGCGAGGCGCACGACCTGCGGCGTCGAGCGGTAGTCGCGGACCAGCTTGATGACCTTGGCGTCCGGGTGCTCGACCGTGAAGCCCAGGAGGTAGGAGGGGCTGGCGCCGGTGAAGGAGTAGATCGTCTGATTCGGGTCGCCGACCACGCACAGGTCCTTGCGCTCGCCGAGCCACGTGTCGAGCAGGAGCTTCTGCAGTGGGTTGACGTCCTGGTACTCGTCGACCACGAAGTGGCGGTACTGGTCGCGGAACTGGTTCGCGACCTCCTGGTGCTCGGTGAAGATCGCGGCGGTGAGCTCCAGCATGCCTTCGAAGTCGATGAGGTTGCGGTCGCGGCGGAGCTGCTCGTACGCGTCGTAGACGCGCGCCATGTCGGCGGCCTCGGCGGGCGGGGTGCGCCCGGCCTTGGCCGCGGCGGCCGCGTAGTCGCCGGGACGGGTCTGGGTGACCTTGGCCCACTCGACCTCGGCGCCCGCGTCGCGCAGCTCGGTACGGCCGAACGACAGGCGGCACAGGCGCGCCGCCTCCGCCACCAGCCCGAGCTTGGACTCGACCAGTCGCGGGAGGTCTCCCCCGATGACCTTGGGCCAGAAGTAGTGCAGCTGCTTGTAGGCGGCGGCGTGGAACGTGCGCGCCTGCACGCCCGGGGCGCCGAGCTGCCGCAGCCGCCCGCGCAGCTCGCCGGCGGCCCGGGTGGTGAACGTCACGGCGAGCACCCGCTGCGGGGAGACGACGCCGGTGTGCACCGCGTACGCGATGCGGTGGGTGATGGCGCGGGTCTTGCCCGTACCGGCGCCGGCCAGCACGCATACCGGGCCGCGAATGGCCTCGGCCACCTCGCGCTGTTCCGGGTCGAGCCCGGCGAGGACCTCATCCGCCTCCATCGCCCCTCCTTTCACCGATCGTTCATCCTCTCAGGCGCATCCGACGCTCGTGTCCCGTACCTCATCTCGGTTCGCGGCGCTCGCGGCGGGAATGCGGCGGCCTGACCCGGTGTTGGACGGGTGTTCGCAACCGACGGACCGCGGGGAGAGTCATGACCACGCCCACAACGGGTGAGCTCACGATGTACACCACTTCGTGGTGTGGCTTCTGCAAACGGCTGAAGGCGCAGCTGGCCCGTGACGGAATCTCGATGGTCGAGATCGACATCGAGCGTGACCCGGCGGCCGCGGCGTTCGTGGAGAACGTCAACGGCGGCAACCAGACCGTCCCGGTCGTGGTGTTCCCCGACGGCGCCGCGGTGACCAACCCGACCGCCAAGGCCGTGAAGGCCCGCCTGGCCGATCTCCCCCGCTGAGGGACGCGCCCGGGGCGCCTCCACCTGGACGGCGGGTCCCGTTCGGCGGTCAGGAGTCGATCAATCGCCGGTAAAGGGATCTGACCTGCCCTAACGCGTCCGGCGACGTTACCGGCCCGGCGTTACTGTGAGTTATGCGCCCCTCCCTGCTGGCGACGCTGGAGCGCCGTCCGCGGCCACGCCTGTGGCTGGGGTTCCTGATGATGGCGCTCTGCCTCACGGTGGAGACCCTCCTCGGTGTCGCGCTGGCGACGGTGGTGCCCGTCGAGTCCCTCGGCGTGCTCTACCTGCTCGGGCTGCTGTTGATCACGTCTCTGTGGGGCCTGGTCATGGGTCTCCTGATGGCCGTGGCCAGCACCGTGGTCTTCGACTACTTCCTCATTCCGCCCGCGTGGACGCTGTGGCTCACCAAGGGGCAGGACCTGGCGATCCTCGGCATCTTCATGGCCATGGCCCTGCTGGCGTGCGCGCTCGCCCGCGCCGCCCGGCTGCTCTCGGGCGAGGTGGAGGCCCGGCAGGAGGCCGACCTGTCGGCCGGGCTGGCCCGGCTGCTCCTGCGGGCGCCCGACCTGAGCGCGGCGCTGCCGGTCACGGCGCAGCGCCTGGCGAGCGACCTGAACCTGCCATCGGCCTCGATCGAGCCCGGCGACGTCCCCGCCGAGGACGGGAGGCTCGCCTTTCCGCTGCGGGGCGAGGACATCCACGCCACGCTCCTCATCCCGGACGACCTGCCGCGCCCGGTCGTCCGGCGGCTGCGCGAACGGATCGTCCCCTCCCTGGAGGTGCTCCTCGAAGCGGCCTGCGAGCGCGAACGCGTCGCGGACGCCCTGCGGCACAGCCGCGACGAGCTCGCCCGCATCGCCGAGGAACAGGCCGCGCTGCGACGCCTGGCCACCCTGGTCGCCCACGCGGCTCCGGAGCGGGACGTCTTCGACGCCGTCGCCCGCGAGATGGGGCAGATCCTCGGCGCGCGCCACACCCTGGTCGTGCGCTACGAGCCGGCCTCCAGCGCACTCACCGTAGGCGCCTGGGCCCCCACCGAGGGGGACGACGTCAACCTGCCGCTGGGCTCGCGGTGGACGCTGGAACGCGGCACCGTCACCGAACTGGTGGCGCGTACGGGCGCGCCGGCCCGGGTCAACGAGTACACCGGCCAGGGCCCGCTCGCCGCTCAGCTGCGTACGCGGGGCGTCGTCTCCTCCGTCGGCTGCCCCATCATCGTCGGCAGGTCCCTGTGGGGCGTGGTCGTCGTCGCCGCCAGCACGTCCGAGCCGCTGCCGGAGGACACCGAGGTACGCATGATGGAGTTCACCGAACTCGCCGCGGCCGCCATCGCCAACGCCCAGAGCAACGCCGACCTCAAGGCCTCCCGGGCCCGCGTCGTGGCCGCCGCCGACGAGGCGCGCCGCCGCATCGAGCGCGACCTGCACGACGGCACCCAACAGCGTCTCGTCTCCCTGGGGCTCGAGATGCGCGGGATCGAGGCCGCGATACCGCGGGAGTTCGAGGACGCCAGGCTCCAGGTCGCCCACACCGCCAAGGCGCTGGAGGAGGCCGTCGCCGAGTTGCAGGAGCTCTCTCGCGGCCTGCACCCCGCCATCCTCGCCAAGGGCGGCCTCGAACCCGCGCTCGTGGTCCTCGCCCGCCGTTCCAACCTCCCGGTCGAGCTCGACGTCACCATCGACGAACGGCTCCCGCAGCGGTGCGAGATCACCGCCTACTACGTGGTCTCCGAAGCGCTGACCAACGCGGCCAAACACGCGTTCGCCTCGATGGTCACCGTCGCCGTCGCCGTCCGGGACGGGGCGGTCCGGCTGTCGATCCGCGACGACGGCGTGGGCGGAGCCGACGCCACGCGGCTCGGGGCTGATCGGCCTCACCGACCGCGTCGAGGCCATCGGCGGCACCATCACCATCACCAGCCCCAGAGGCGAAGGCACCACGCTGCTCGTCGAGATCCCCCTGGATTGAACCGGAGCCCACCGCTCTGACCAGGGTGATCACGGTTCGAGGGCCAATTCGGATCGGCGTTACTGTGAGTTATGCGCCCCTCCCTGCTGGCGACGCTGGAGCCCCGGTCGCGACCGCGGCTGAGGCTGGGAATCCTGGTGGCGGCGGTCTGCCTCACGGTGGAGACTCTGATCGGCCTCGGGCTGTCGCGGTTCATGCCCGTGCAGTCCCTGGGCGTGCTCTACCTCGTGGGGCTGCTGCTCGTCACGTCCGTGTGGGGCCTCGGGCCGGGGCTGTTGATGGCCGTGGCCAGCACCATCGTCTTGGACTACTTCCTCATTCCGCCCCCCTGGACGCTGTGGCTCACCACGGGGCAGGACCTGGCGATCCTCGGCATCTTCGTCGCCCTGTCCCTGCTGGCGTGCGCGCTCGCCCGCGCGGCCCGGCTGCTCTCGGGCGAGATGGAGGCGCGCAGGGAGGCCGACCTGTCCGCCGAGCTGGCCCGGCTGCTCCTGCGGGCGCCCTACGTGAACCGGGCGCTCCCGGCCACGGCGCACCTCCTGGCCGACGCCCTGAACCTGCCATCGGCCTCGATCGAACCCGGCGACGTCTCCGCCGGGAACGGTGGACTCGCCCTCCCGCTCCGAGGTGAGGACGTCTGTGCCACGCTCCTCGTCCCGGCCGGCCTGCCCCGTCCGATCACCCGGCGGCTGCGCGAGCGGATCCCTCCCTGGAGGTGCTCCTCGAAGCCGCCTGCGAACGCGAGAAGGTCGCCGACGCCCTGCGGCACAGCCGCGACGAGCTCGCCCGCATCGCCGAGGAACAGGCCGCGCTACGACGCCTGGCCACCCTGGTCGCCCACGCGGCCCCGGAGAAGGAGGTCTTCTCCTCCGTCGCCCGCGAGATGGGGCAGGTCCTCGGCGCGCGCCACACCCTGGTCGTCCGCTACGAGCCCTCCTCCACCGCGGCCAGCGTCGGCATCTGGCGCGCCGCGGGCAGCCCCCCGGCCGCCATGCCGGTGGGCTCGCGGTGGACGCTGGAGGAGGGAACCGTCTCCGACCTCGTGGCGCGTACGGGCGCGCCGGGCCGGGTCAACCATTACACCGGTCAGGGCCCGCTCTCCACCGAGTTGCGCGCGCGGGGCGTCGTCTCCTCCGTCGGCTGTCCCATCGTCGTCGGCCGGGCCCTGTGGGGGCTGCTGATCGCCTCGTCCAGCACGCCCGAGCCGCTGCCGGACGACACCGAAGTGCGCATGGTGGAGTTCACCGAACTGGCCGCGGCCGCCATCGCCAACGCCCGGAGCAACGCCGACCTGAAGGCCTCCCGGGCCCGCGTCGTCGCCGCCGCCGACGAGGCACGCCTCCGCATCGAGCGCGACCTGCACGACAGCACCCAGCAGCGCCTCGTCTCCCTCGGGCTCGAGATGCGCGGGATCGAGGCCGCGATACCGCGGCAGTTCGAGCGTCTCAGGCATCAGGCCGCCCACGCCGCCAAGGCGCTGGAGGAGGCCGTCGCCGAGCTGCAGGAGCTCTCCCGCGGCCTGCACCCCGCCATCCTCGCCAAGGGCGGCCTCGAACCCGCGCTCAGGGTCCTCGCCCGCCGCTCCCCCGTCGCGGTGAACCTGGACGTGTGCCTCGACGAGCGGCTCCCGCAACGCTACGAGGTGACCGCCTACTACGTGATCTCCGAAGCGCTGACCAACGCGGCCAAACACGCGTTCGCCTCAGTGGTCCGCGTCGCCGTCGACGTCGAGGGCGTCGGCGTCAAGAACAAGAAGGACAAGGCGGTCCACCTGTCGATCCGCGACGACGGCGTCGGCGGAGCCGACCCCACCCATGGATCGGGGCTGATCGGCCTCACCGACCGCATCGAGGCCATCGGCGGCACCATCACCGTCGTGAGCCCGGAGGGCGGCGGCACGACTCTGCAGGCCGAGATCCCCCTCGACTAGCTCCCGGGCACGGACGCCACCGACCTCGGACATCCCGCGATCAAAGCGCCCTGACCAGCACGAACGGCGTCTTCAGAGCAGCGTTGAGCCTTCAGAGCAGCGTTAAATGGTGTTATGCGGGAAACGGTGTTATGCGGGCGTCATGGCCGGCCATGCCGGCGCGCCGTCCACGGCCGCGGCTGAGGCCGGGATTCCTGGTGATGGCGCTGTGCCTCACCGTGGAGACCCTGGTCGGTCTCGGGCTGGCGAAAGTGGTGCCCGTCGAGTCCCTCGGCGTGCTCTACCTCGTCGGACTGCTGGTGGTCACGTCTTTCTGGGGCCTGCCCATGGGCCTCCTGATGGCCGTGGCCAGCGCCATCGTCTTCGACTTCGTCCTCCTGCCCCCGGTTTGGGAGCTGGGGCTCCTCAAGGGCCAGGATCTGGTGGTCCTCGGGGTCTTCATGGCCCTCGCCCTGCCGGTCTGCGCGCTCGCCCAGGTGGCGCGGCTGCTCTCGGGCGAGGTGGAGGCCCGCCAGGAGGCCGACCTGTCCGCCGACCTGGCCCGGCTGCTCCTGCGGGCGCCCGACCTGAGCGCGGCCCGTCCGGCCACGGCACGACTGCTGGCCGACGCCCTGGACCTGCCATCGGCCGCGATCGAACCCGGCGACGTCCCCGCCGGGAACGGGGGGCTCGCCTTTCCACTGCGGGGCGACGGCGTCCAGGCCACGCTCCTCGTCCCGGGCGGCCTGCCGCGCCCGGTGGCCCGGCGGCTGCGCGAGCGGATCGTCCCCCTCCCTGGAGGTGCTCCTCGAAGCCGCCTGCGAACGCGAGAAGGTCGCCGACGCCCTGCGGCACAGCCGCGACGAACTCGCCCGCATCGCCGAGGAACAGACCGCGCTGCGGCGTCTGGCCACGCTGGTGGCGCACCACGCTCCGGCGCGGGAGATCTTCGACTCCGTCGCCCGTGAGATGGGCCGGCTCCTCGGCGCGCGCCACACGATGGTGGTCCGCTACGAGCCGGGCGGAACCGCGACCACCGTGGGCGACTGGCACCTCCACGAGGGCTCTCTCCCCACCTTCCCGACGGGCTCGCGCTGGGCGCTGGAGCCGGGAACCGTGACCGAGACCGTCGCCCGTACGGGCGCGCCGGCCCGCCGTGACGACTATGAGGGCGACGGCCCGCTCATCCGCCGGGTACGGGCGCGGGGCGTCAGGTCCACCGTCGGCTGCCCCATCATCGTCGGCCGAGCCCTGTGGGGCATGCTCGTCGTCGCCTCCAGCACGGACGAACGCCTGCCGGACGACACCGAAGTGCGCATGGTGGAGTTCACCGAACTGGCCGCCGCCGCCATCGCCAACGCCCAGAGCAACGCCGATCTGAAGGCCTCCCGCGCCCGCGTCGTCGCCGCCGCCGACGAGGCACGCCGCCGCATCGAACGCGACCTGCACGACAGCACCCAGCAACGCCTCATCGCCATCGGACTCGAGATGCGCGGGATCGAAGCCGCGATCCCGGCCGAACGGCACGATCTCGGGCTCCAGATCGCCCACGCCGCCGAGGCTCTGGACGAAGCCGTCGCCGAGTTGCAGGAGCTCTCCCGCGGCCTGCACCCCGCCATCCTCGCCAAGGGCGGCCTCGAACCCGCGCTCAAGGTTCTGGCCCGCCGCTCCCCCGTCGCGGTGGACCTGGACGTGTCCATCGACGAGCGGCTCCCGCGACTGTGCGAGATGACCCTCTACTCCGTGGTCTCCGAGGCCCTGGCCAACGCGGCCGAGCACGCGCACGCCACGGTCGTCCGCGTCACCCTCACGATCAAGGACAAGGCGGTCCATCTGTCGATCCGCGACGACGGCGTCGGCGGAGCCGACCCCAGCGGCTCGGGGCTGATCGGCCTCACCGACCGCGTCGAGGCCATCGGCGGCACCATCACCATCACCAGCCCCAGAGGTGGGGGCACGATGCTGCTCGTCGAGATCCCCCTGGAGTGAGCCGCCGCTTCGACCAGGGCCGATGCGGTTCTACACGCTCATTCGGATCGGCGTTACTGTGGGTTATGCGCCCATCTCCGCCGGCGATGCCGGCGCGCCGGTCGCGGCTGCTGCCAGGAATCCTGGTGGCCGCGGTCTGCCTGACCGTGGAGACGCTGATCGGCATCGGGCTGTCGCGGTTCGTACCCGTGCAGTCCCTCGGCGTCCTGTACCTCGTCGGCCTGGTGCTCGTCACGTCCCTGTGGGGCCTCGGCCTGGGGCTGGTGATGGCCGTGGCCAGCACCGTGGTCTTCGACTACTTCCTCGTCCCGCCGAGGTGGACGCTCTGGCTCGGCAAGGGCCAGGACACGGTGATCCTCGCCGTCTTCATGGCCCTCGCGCTGCTGGCGTGCGCGCTCGTCCGCGCCGCCCGGATGCTCTCGAGCGAGACGGAGGCCCACCAGGAGGCCGATCTGTCCGCCGACCTGGCCCGGCTGGTGCTGCGGGCCGCCGACCTGTCGGCGGCCCTGCCCGCCACGGCACGGCGCCTGGCGAGCGCCCTGTGCCTGCCATCGGCCTCCATCGAGACCGGAGACGCCCCCGCCGACGTCACCAGGCTCACCTTCCCGCTCCGCGGTGACGACGTCCATGTCACGCTCCGTGTCCCGGCCGGCCTGTCACGCCCGGTCGTCCGGCGGCTCCGCGAGCGGATCGTCCCCTCCCTGGAGGTACTCCTCGAAGCGGCGTCCGAACGCGAGAAGGCCGCCGGCGCCCTGCGGCACAGCCGCGACGAACTCGCCCGCATCGCCGAGGAACAGGCCGCGCTACGACGCCTGGCCACCCTGGTCGCCCACGCCGCCCCCGAGGGCGAGGTCTTCCACGCCGTCGCCTGCGAGATGGGGCGGCTCCTTCCCACGCGCCACGTTCTGGTCATCCGGTACGAGACGGCCGACACCGCGATCACGGTCGGCAACTGGGGCGTCAGCCGCAGGGAGATCGAGGCCACCATGCCGCTGGGCGACCGCTGGCCGCTGGAGAAAGGCACCGTCGCCGAGCTCGTGGCGCGGACGCGCGCGCCGGCCCGGGTCGACCACTACGACGGCGACGGCGAGGTCGCCACCCGGCTGCGCTCCCTGGGCGTCAGGTCCGCCGTCGGCTGTCCCATCATCGTCGGCCGGGCCCTGTGGGGGCTGCTGATCGCCTCGTCCAGCACGGCCGAACGGCTGCCGGACGACACCGAAGTGCGCATGGTTGAGTTCACCGAACTGGCCGCCGCCGCCATCGCCAACGCCCAGAGCAACGCCGACCTCAAGGCCTCCCGCGCCCGCGTCGTCGCCGCCGCCGACGAAGCCCGCCGCCGCATCGAACGCGACCTGCACGACAGCACCCAGCAACGCCTCATCGCCATCGGACTCGAGATGCGCGGCGCCGAGGCCTCCATCCCACCCGACCTGCACGACCTCAGACTCCAGGTCGCGCATACCGCCAAGGCCCTGGAGGAGACCGTCACCGAGTTGCAGGAGCTCTCCCGCGGCCTGCACCCCGCCATCCTCGCCAAGGGCGGCCTCGAATCGGCGCTCAAGATCCTCGCCCGCCGCTCCTCGGTGCCGGTCGCACTCGACGTCACCATCGACGAGCGGCTCCCCGAACGCTCCGCGGTGACCGCCTACTACGTGGTCTCCGAGGCGTTGACCAACGCGGCCAAGCACGCGCACGCCACGGTCGTCCACGTCACCCTCACCGTCGAGGACAAGGTGCTTCACCTGTCGATCCGCGACGACGGCGTCGGCGGAGCCGCCCCCACCCGCGGCTCGGGGCTGATCGGCCTCACCGACCGCGTCGAGGCCGCCGGCGGCACCATCACCGTCAGCAGCCCCAAGGGCGTCGGCACCACACTGCTCGTCGAGATCCCCGTGGAGTGACTACCAGGCGCGGGACATGCCGATGATCACGATCTTGCCGATCGGACGGTCCTCGATCAGGTGGCGCAGCGCCTCGTCCGCCGCCTCGACCGGGTAGATCGAGTCGATGACGGGCTGGATCCGGCCCGTGGCGAGCAGGCCGGTGATGGTCGCCCAGGCGCGGCGTGACTGGGCCGCGGTGGCGTCGGGCAGCGAGAACCCGTGCAGGCTCGCGTGACGCCGTACGACGTCGTCGACGGGCACCTGCACGGCCGCGCCACCCGTCTCACCGACCAGCACGATCCGCCCGCCGGTCGCCAGTGCCGTCGCGATCTGCCCGGTCACGCGACCGCCGACGCCGTCGACCGCCACGTCGATGCCGGCGGCGAACCCGTCGCCCAGCCCCTCGGGAAGCCGGTCGCGTTCGAGGTCGACCACGTCGATCCCGTGGGACCACGGCGCCGCGCGTACGGCCTTGGCCTTCGCCGTGCTGCCGGTGCCGCCGGCCAGGGCGGACGCGCCCAGCGCCCGGGCGAGCTGCACGGTCGCGTTGCCCACACCGCCCACGACAGCGGGGGCGAAGACACGCTTGCCCGGGGAGAACCGGCCGAGCCGCAGCG
>NZ_JBHLZP010000685.1:0-4041 GCF_042429965.1 Actinoallomurus acaciae | reverse complement strand
TGAGCCGCACGCGGAGATCTCCGGCGCCGTGGCGGGCGATCGTCAGAGCCGCCGTCAGCGAGGCGTACGCGGGCACCGGCGCCGCGTGCGCCCCGATCTCGCGCAGGATCACCGCGAGCTCGACCGCTCCGAGCCCGGAGCCGCCGAGGTCCTCGGGCAGGCAGGCGCCGAGCACGCCGGCCTGGGCGAGCGCCGCCCAGAGCCGGGCGTCGTACGGGTCACCGGAACGCTCGTGCTCGGCGATCCGCTCCGGGGTCGCCTCGCGGTCGAGCAGGCCGGACACCAGACTCCGCAGCTCCTGGGCGTTCTCGTCGAGATCGAAGTCCATGATCCCCTCTCGCGGCCGGGGGCGGCGGGCCTGGCATGCAAACTAGAACGGATTCTAGTCCGTGTCCACCGTCGCGGACAGCGCCGATGCCGCCCACGGCACAGGGGATTCCAGGCCGACGAGGCGACGCGTCGGCCCGGGGCAGCGGAATAACGTGTTCTCGCGGCATGTACCCTTGTGCGAAGAAAGCGCGGACCGTCGGCCGCGCTCCCGACCGAGGGGTGGCGTCGTGACCGCAGAACCCGCGGCGGCCGGTCACCTGACAGGTCGCTCCCGCAGCCAGCACCAGCGCCGCAAGCGCATCCTTCAGGCCGCGGCCGCGCTGGCGTCGCGCGGCGGCGTGGAGGCGATGCAGATGCGCACGGTCGCCGAGCGCGCCGGGGTGGCCCTGGGCACGCTCTACCGCTACTTCCCCTCGAAGATGGACCTCGTGGTGGCGGTCGTCAACGAGGAGATCGACACCCTGGAGGCGAGCCTCGAACGCCGGCCGCCCCGCTCGGGCACGGCGGCCGGAAGGGCCGTGGAGGCGCTGATGCGCGCGACGCGCGGGCTGATGCGCGAGCCCGAGCTCGCGGACGCCCTCATCCGCTCACTGCTGCTGTCGGACGTCAAGACCGACCTGGGCGACCGGATGGCGGGCATGCTCGCGCGCGCCGCCGACGAGACGGCGCCCGGCGAAGAGCGTCACATCCTGCTGCGCTCGCTCTCCAGCGTCTGGGTCATGGAGATGATCGAACTGCTTCGCGGCCGCACCGGCAACGAGCAGATCCAGGCACGCCTGGAGATCGCCGCCGAGCGTCTGCTCGCCGACTAGTCGGCGGGACCGGCCGTACCGGCCCTCAGGCGGGAATGCCCGCGGCGCGCAGGTCGCGGTACAGCCCGGACCGTATGAACTGCAGGAACAGGCGGGTGAGAAGGGCCTGGAGCAGCATCACCAGGGCCTTCGCGAGGATGGTCGAGACGATGTCGGGCACGGGGAAAACCTAACGTCATCAGGGATGCTTTCGACCTGAGTATGCCTCCTCGTCCGGTTTGAGGAAAACCCGGGGGGTTACGAGAAGGTGAACATCTGCCCAGGTCAACCGGTACGCACGACCCGATCGACCCTGCGGGCACGCGTGACGCTGAGGTCACACGGGGAGGGCTCGGGCGAGGCCGGCGGGCAGGCCGTCCTTCAGGCTTTTGCGCAGGCCGTCCGCGAGGTCGTCCTTCAGCTCCTCCACGAGACGGGCGACCTGGGCGGCGCCCGGAACGTACGCCACGATCGCGCCGCCCGGCAGCCGCGTCACCAGCACCGCGCCCAGCGCGAAGCCGCCCGCGCAGCCGAGGGCGATCAGCCAGCCGTGCGGCAGCAGCGGCCGGCTGCCGAAGAAGTGGCTCAGCACCGGCACCTGCACGATGATCCCGAGGGCGGCCAGCGAGGCCAGGCCGGAGGCCAGGACCAAGGGGTCGCGCCCGCCGGCCGCGATCGTCTGGGCCAGCTGGGTGCCGACCAGCGCCACCAGGCCGGTCGTGTCCGCCTGCTCACGGGTGCCGCTCATCCTCGCGAGGGTCCACGCGCTCACGGCGGCGCCCGCCGTGGCGCACGCGCGCACGGCGATGTCGCGGGTCAACGCGGTGCCGAGCGAGCGGTCCGGGCCCTCCTGGAGCAGCTCCTCGCGGCTGACGCCGGAGGGCGGCCGGGCCGCCAGCGCCACGGCCGGGAGCATGTCGGTGAGCAGGTTCACCAGCAGGAGCTGGCGGACGTTCAGCGGGCTGCTGCCGCTGACCAGGCCGGTGAGCACGGTGAAGGCGATCTCGCCGATGTTGCCGCCGAGCAGCACCGCGAGAGCGTCGCGGGTCGAGCGCCACATCGCTCGGCAGTCGGCGATCGCGTCGGTGATCGTCTCGATCCGGTCGTCGGTCACCACGACGTCGGCGGTCTCCCGGGCGGCGGGCGTGGCGCGCTCGCCGAGGGCGATCCCGACGTCCGCCAGCCGGATCGCCGGTGCGTCGTTGGCGCCGTCTCCGGTGACCGCGACCACCCGGCCCGCCTCACGCAGCGCCTGGACGACGCGGGCCTTCTGGTTGGGGCTCACCCGGGCGAACACCGAGACCCCGGCCAGCGCCTCCCCGAGCTTCTCCTCGGGCAGGGCGTCGAGGTCCGCGCCAGTCATGATCTTTCCGTTGAGGAGGTTCAGCTCGGCGGCGATCGCCTCCGCCGTGGTCGGGTGGTCCCCGGTGATCATCACGATGTCGACGCCGGCCTTGCGGAGCCGGCCCACGGCCTCGGCCGCGGTCGGGCGCACCGGGTCGGCGATGCAGACCAGGCCGAGCAGGCACAGCCGGTCGATGCGCGACTCGGTCAGGTCCCGCCGCCCGGACGCCTTCCGCTCACCCACGGCGAGCACGCGGTAGCCCAGGCGCGCCAGCCGGTCCACCTCTTGCTCGACCTTCTCGCGCGCCTTCTCGTCGAACGGGATGACCTGGTCGCCGCGCGACCATTCGCCGCAGCGGTCCAGGACGATCTCCGGCGCGCCCTTGACGCTCAGCAGCTGCCCGTCCGGCGTACGGCCGAGCACCGCGTGGTAGCCGCGGCCGGGCTCGAACGGCAGTTCGGCCATGCGCTTCCAGGAGCCGAGTCCCTCGAAGTCCTTCATCTCCAGGTCACGGGCCGCACGGATGATCGCCTGGTCGGTGGGGTGGGGCATCTTGCGGCCGGCCTGCTCGGGGCTGGCGCGGAGCGCGGCGGCGACGACGATCCGGCGCTGCGGCGACAGATCCTTGGTCGGAGAGGTCGACTCTCCGTCGGAGACGAGCCGCAGCCGCAGGCGTCCCATGGTCAGCGTGCCGGTCTTGTCGAAGCACAGGACGTCGATCCGGCCGAGGGCCTCGATCGTCGCCGGGTTGCGGACGAGGGCGCCCCGCTGGGACATGCGACGCGCCGTCGCCAGCTCCGCGGCGGTGGCGACGAAGGGCAGGCCCTCGGGCACGGCGGCGACCGCGAGGCTGACCGCCGGGCCGAGCGCCTGGGCGAGCGAGTGGCCCCGCAGCAGGTCCGACAGGAGCAGGCCGGCGCCCGCGACCAGCGCCACCGGCAGCGTCACCGTGGTGAGGGACTGCAGGCGCGTCTCGACGCCACCGGGGCGGCGCTCGCCGGCGAGCCGTGTCGCGCGGCCGATCTCGGTCCGCTCCCCCGTCGCGACGACCACCGCCGTGGCCTCCCCCGCCGCGATCACCGTGCCCTCGTACAGCATGGAGGTACGGTCCGCGACGGACCCGGCCATGCTCGGGCGGGCGGTCTTGGTGACGAGCTGCGACTCTCCGGTGAGGCTGGACTCGTCCACCTCCAGCCCCTTCGCGGCCAGGTGCCGGGCGACGGTCGGTACGGCGTCGCCGGCGGTCAACATGATCACGTCGCCGGGGACGAGCTGGTCCGCGGTCGCCTTGGCCTCGGTCTCGGCCTCGTCCGGGCGCCGCAGCCGTACGCGCACCGCGCTCAGGTCCACGAGCCGGCGCAGGGCCCGGTCCGCCCCGACGCGCTGGACGCCCGACATCACGGCGTTGACACCCAGGACCGTGCCGATCAGGGCCGCGTCGGTGATCGACCCGACGACCGCGGAGACTCCCGCGCCGGCCGCGAGCGCGGGGGTCAGCGGGTTGTCCAGCTCCTCGACCGTGACCCGGGCGAGGCCGGCCGGCCCCGGGGCGCCGTCCTGGGCGGACGTCCGGCG
>NZ_JBHLZP010000684.1:0-3677 GCF_042429965.1 Actinoallomurus acaciae | reverse complement strand
CCTCCAGCACCACGCCGCCCAGCCGGCCGCCAGGGCGCGGTCGTGGGCGCCGCGGGCCGCGGTCAGGCCGCCCAGCCGGGAGATGCGCAGGCCCAGCATGCGGCCGGCGTTCATGGCGATGGCGGTGTCGACGGTGTCCAGGTCGGCCGGGTCCAGACACACCGCCGTGGCGATCTGCCGCTGCAGCCGTGCGTAGGCGGGCAGGTCGTCGCCGGGGAACGGCCGCTCGATCGCCAGCAGGCCGTACGCGTCCAGGGCCTCCAGCGCGTCGAGGTGGGCCTCCGCCTCGGTGTACGCCTCGCCGGCGTCGGCCTGGAGGGCGATCGCGGGGAACGCCCGGCGTACGGCGCGGACGGGCTCGACGTCCCATCCGGGGTGCACCGCGAGGGTGACCCGGGTGTAGCCCGCGCCGACCAGGCGGTTGACGCGGGTGAGCAGCACGTCGAGCCTGGGCTCGGCATCGAGCCGGGCGCCGGCCATCACCGACGTTCGGGTGCCGCCGAGCGAGTGGGACAGCGGACTGCCCTGACGGCGGCACCACAGGTCCCAGCAGGCGATGTCGGTCGCCGAGGCCGCCGCGCTCTCGCCGAGCCCGCCGACGCCGCCGACCTCTTCGGGCAGTTCCCAGTCGAGGCCGAGCAGGGCGGGGCCGACGCGCTCTTCGATGTCGGCCCAGCAGACGTCGGAGCCGGCCACCTCGCCCCAGCCGGCGAGGCCGTCGTCATCCGTCACCCGGACGAGAATGCTCTCCGGGCGCCGACCGCGCGGCATCGCCATGCGGTAAGCCTCGAACCCCTGGATACGGGGCATATCACCGTCCTCGCCTCGACGTCCCTTCTATGATCCACCCATCCCGGACATGCTCCGTGCGGTGGCCGGTCACCAGCTGACGTGCAGGGGTTCGCCCTCCGCGTAGCCCGAGGGGCTCTGCACCCCCACCAGCGCCCGTTCGTGGAACTCCTCCAGCGTCCGCGCTCCCGCGTACGTGCAGGAGCTCCGCAGCCCCGCGATGATCGTGTCGAGCAGGTCCTCGACGCCGGGTGACTGCGGGTCGACGTACATCCGCGAGGTGGAGATCCCCTCCTCGAACAGCGCCTTGCGGGCCCGCTCGAACGGCGAGTCCTCGGCCGTGCGCAGGCGTACCGCACGCGCCGAGGCCATCCCGAAGCTCTCCTTGTACAGCCGCCCGTCGGAGGCGCGCTGCAGGTCGCCCGGCGACTCCAGCGTCCCGGCGAACCACGAGCCGATCATGACGTTCGCCGCACCGGCGGCGAGGGCCAGGGCCACGTCGCGCGGGTGGCGGACACCGCCGTCCGCCCAGATGTGGCGGCCCAGCCGGCGGGCCTCCGCCGCGCACTCGAGGACCGCGGAGAACTGCGGGCGGCCCACGCCGGTCATCATGCGGGTCGTGCACATCGCACCCGGACCGACCCCGACCTTGACCGCGTCGGCGCCCGCCTCGGCCAGGTCGCGCACGCCGTCCGCGGTCACGACGTTGCCGGCGACGACGGGCACCCCCGGGCGGAGCCCCCGCACGCGCCGCAGCGCGCCGAGCATCTTGTCCTGGTGCCCGTGCGCGGTATCGATGACCAGCACGTCCGCGCCGGCCGCGAGGAGCGCCTCGGCCTTCTCCTCCACCTCACCGTTCACCCCGATCGCGGCGGCCACACGCAACCGGCCGCCCCCGTCCACCGCGGGCTCGTACAGCGTCGCGCGCAGCGCGCCCGTACGGGTCAGCACGCCGGTCAGCCGGCCCTCACCGTCGACCACGGGCGCGAGCCGGTGGCCGCGCGCGTGCAGCGTGTCAAAGGCCTTCTGCGGGTCGACGGTGTCCGGGAGCGTGAGCAACTCGCGGGACATCACCTCGCTGAGCTGGGTGAACCGGTCGACGCTCAGGCAGTCGGCCTCGGTGACCACGCCGACGGGACGGCCGTCCTCGACAACGATGACGGCGCCGTGCGCACGCTTGGACAGCAGGCCGAGCGCCTCGCCGACCGTGCCGCCGGGGCCGAGCCGGATCGCGGTGTCGACGATGAGGTGACGTGTCTTCACCCAGCCGATGACGTCGGCGACGACGTCCACGGGGATGTCCTGGGGGATCACCGCGAGCCCGCCCCGGCGGGCGATCGTCTCGGCCATCCGGCGGCCCGAGACGGCGGTCATGTTGGCGACGACGACGGGGATCGTCGTCCCGCTGCCGTCGCTGGTCGACAGGTCGACCTCGAGCCGGGAGCCGACGTCGGACCGGCGAGGCACCATGAAGACGTCGTTGTAAGTCAGGTCGTGAACCGGTTGCTCACCGTTCAGCAGGCGCACGTTCGTCAACACCGTCCGTCATCTGGGCGAATGGCCGGAAAAGCCACTCTCCATTGTGAGGGATACCCGCCGGTGCCTGGTTCAATGGGCCGTGAGCAGCTCCGAGACCTTGACCAGGCGCAGCCCGCGCGCCCGCAGGCCGGTGATGATCCCGGGCAGCGCCGCGTGCGTCTCGGGTGCGGTGGGCGCACCGTTGAGGTGCATGACCACGATCGAGCCGCCCTTCGCCTCCTTCACGACCGTACGCGTGATCGCGCGGGGGTCGTGGCCGAAGGCGTCACCGCTGATGACGTCCCACTGCACCGGTGTCACGCCGGCGGCGAGCACCGCCCGCACCGCCGCCTGGTCGTGGCATCCGCCGGGGAACCGGAAGTAGGGCGTGGGCGCGGGAACGTGGTCGCGCAGGATCCGCCCCGCGTGCAGCACGTCCGCCGTACGGTCGTGGGCCGGCAGGACCGGCAGGCCGTAACACGGGGCGGTGAAGGCGCTGTGCTCGTAGGAATGGTTGGCGAACTCCAGCAGCGGATCGGCCGCGAGCGCCTTCGTCACCGCCGGATAACGCCGGATCCACATGCCGGTGGCGAAAATGGTCGCCGGGGTGCGGGTGGAGTCGAGCGTGGCGACGATGCGGCGATCATAGGAGGACTTGATCCGTCCCGCGTCGAGCGATCGCCACATGCCGTGCGTCATGTCGGCGTCGAACGTGAGCGCCACCATGCCGGAGTCGCGCGCCCCGTGGAAGACCATGCGCCGAGGGTGGGGCGGAGCGGGTGTGGGTGTGGGCGTGACGGTCCGGCCGGTGCGCCGGCCGGCCGGCGGGCGGGCGACCGCGTGCTCGTGCCGCGCCGAGCAGGCCGAGACGGTGAGCAGGAGCATCACCGCCAGATGTCGCAATCGCATCCGGACAGTGTGCCGTGCGCCCGGGAAAGTCCCTTTCCCGGGTGCCGAGTCAGTGCCGTGTCGGGGCACTGAAACGACGAAATGGAATCTTTCCTGCCATCCACATTGACCATAAGTGATTTCTTCATGCGACACTTACCTCTGAACTGAGCTAAGGAGCTTGCCGGCGCCCTCGCACGGCGCATCCTCCGGTGCCGTGCGTGCCGGTCGGAACCCCTCGCTGAGAGGCATGCATGCAGGTCAGGCTCTTGGGTCCGGTGGAGCTGTGGGACGGCGCCGTCTCCGTTCCCATCGGTCCCCGCGCGCGTGCCGTGCTGGCCGCGCTCGCGCTGGATCCCGGGCGCGTGCGCAGCGTGGACCGCCTGATCGAGGCCGTCTGGGGGGAGCGGGCGCCGACGACCGCGACGGCGCAGATCCAGGCGTGCGTCTCCGCGCTGCGGCGGGCGTGGCGGCTCGCCGAC
>NZ_JBHLZP010000683.1:0-3680 GCF_042429965.1 Actinoallomurus acaciae | reverse complement strand
ACAAGGGCTACGGCGTCGGCACCACCCTGCCCGCCCCCAACAGCACCACCGTCAGCGGCTACACCGACTGCAAGGGGCACGGCTTCGAGCCGTGGCCGGTGCGCAACGCCGAGCTGTCCAAGGCGTCCTCGGCCAACCTGGCGACCGCCACCTGGGACTCGCTCAACACGTACTACGCCCACCTCGAACAGCGCGTGGGCCTCTGCGACTCGGTCCGTACGGCGCAGAGGTTCGGCATGCGTCAGGCGAACGGCCGGCCGCTCCAGCAGGTGCCCGCCCAGGTCCTCGGCACCGGCGACATCGACGTGACCCACCTCGCCGCCGCCTACGCCGCCTTCGCCGACCACGGCCGGTACTGCACGCCGATCGCCATCAACGACGTCACCGACGCCTCTGGCAAGAAGATCGACGTCCCCAAGGCCGAGTGCGGCAGGGCCGTCGACACCGGCGTCGCCGACGAGGTGACGCGAATTCTGCAGGGCGTGCTCACCAAGGGCACGGGCCGGGGCATGGGCATCGGCCGCCCGGCGGCGGCCAAGACCGGCACCTGTGAGGGGTTCTCGTGTGCGGCGTTCGCGGGCTACACGCCCGGCCTGGCGGCGGCCGTCTGGTACGGCGACCCCGCCGCGCCGTTCGGCGACCCGAGTCCCGGCGTCTTCGGCGCCGACGTCGGCCCGATCTGGCGGGCGTCGATGGAGGGCGCGCTGCGCGACACCGCCCCGGCGCCGTTCAACTGAAGATGATCACCTCTGTCGTACGTCCGCTCCAGGATCCGGCGCCGCCGGCCCGGCGAAAGGTCGTGAGTCTCGCGGACAATGACCGCATGCGCATTCGTACGGTCCGTGAGGAGGAGTTGCCGGTCCTGCGCGTGATCGAGCGGGCGGCCGGGGAGTGCTTCCGCGACATCGGCATGCCCGAGATCGCCGACGACGAGCCGCCTCCGGTCGAAGTCCTCGCGGCCTATCGGCGGAACGGCCACGCGTGGGTCGCGGCGGACGACGCCGACCGGCCCGTCGCGTACCTGATCGCCGAGGTCGTCGACGGCGCGATGCACGTCGAGCAGGTTTCCGTGCACCCGGCCGCCGCGCGGCGTGGTGTCGGCCGGTCCCTGCTCGACCACCTCGCGGGCGTCGCGACAGGCGACGACCTGCCCGCGCTGACGCTCGCGACATTCGCCGAGGTGCCGTGGAACGCGCCGTACTACGAGAGGTGCGGATTCCGGCGGCTGGACGAGGCGACGCTGACACCCGGCCTCCGGGAGATCCGCCGGCGCGAGGCCGCGTACGGCCTGGACCGCTGGCCCCGCGTCTGCATGCGCCGCGATCTGTGAAGACGGCGGCGGGCGTACCGCGCCCTATTCCCGGCTCTCGGCCGCGCCGGCGCCGACGGGTGCCCAGAGCCGGTCGGCGTCGCCGGCGGCAAGGCTGCCCCGGTAGACCTCGATCTTGTGGTCGATCATCTTCAGGTTCTCCTGGATCTCCCCGAGCCTGGTCAGGACCTCGGCGCGGTGGGACTCCAGGAGCGCGAGCCGTTCTTCCTCGTTGCCCGGCCCGGCGGCGACCAGCTCGGCGTACCGGCGGATGCCCCGGATGGGCATGCCGGTGGCGCGCAGCTTGGTGCAGATGACGATCCACTTGAGGTCGAGCTCGCGGTATCTGCGGCGGCCGCCGCTCGTACGGTCGACCGGCGTGACGACCAGGCCGGCGCGCTCGTAGTACCGAAGCGTGTGCACGCTCACGCCGGTGCGGCGGGCCGCCTCGGCGATGGTCACACCTTCCGCGGGCACGGCACTGGGGCGCGCCTTCCGTCCGGTGGGCCCGGACGCCGGCTGAGGTTTGACTTCGAGCACGCTCTAAATCCTAGCATCGCCGCCATGAGTCGACATCGAAGCGGCGAAGGGCCAGACCAGGCCCCCACGATCCTGATCGTGGGGGCGGGACGCGGGCTGGGGCACGCCATGGCGGAAGAATTCCTGAAGAAGGGCTGGAGCGTCATCGGCACGGTCCGGCCCGGCTCACCGCGCACCAGGCTCCACGATCTGGCCGAGACCGCCGGCGGCCGGGTGGAGATCGAGACCCTGGACATCAACGAGCCGGCGCAGATCGCGGCCCTGCGCGGCCGCCTGGCCGGCCGGACCCTCGAGTTCCTGTTCGTCAACGCCGGAATCACCACGGCCGACGAGCACATCAAGATCGGGGACGTGACGACCGATGAGTTCATGAGCGTCATGATGACGAACGCGCTGAGCCCGATGCGCGTCATCGAGTCCCTCCAGGACCTGGTGCCGGCCACGGGCATCATCGGTGTGATGTCGTCCGGGCAGGGCAGCATCGGCAACAACGAGACCGGGATGCGGGAGGTCTACCGCGGCAGCAAGGCGGCGCTGAACATGTTCATGCGAAGCTTCGCCGCCCGCCGGTCCGAACCATCACGCACGATGCTGGTCTTGGCGCCCGGCTGGGTCCGTACGGACCTGGGCGGGCCGGACGCGCCCCTCGGCATCCAGGACAGCATCCCCGACCTGGTGAACGTCGCGCTCTCCCAAAGAGGGACTCCCGGCCTGCGGTTCCTCGACCGCTTCGGCCGAACCGTCCCCTGGTGACGCCGCACTCGGCACAGTGTCAGAGGGCTACGGCAGACTGCTGCCCGAGGTGAGGGCGATGACGGAGATAGCACTCGAGCCGTGGGCCGAAGACGACCTGGATCTCCTGCGGCGGCTCAACACGCCGGAGATCTGGGCCCATCTGGGCGGCCCGGAGACCGAGGAGAAGGTCGTGGAGCGCCACGCGCGCTACCTCGACCTCGGCGCACCGGGGTCGGGACGCATGTTCACCGTGGTCCTGCCCGACGGCGCCAAGGCCGGCACGATCGGCTACTGGGAGCGCGAGTGGCAGGGCGAGACGGTGTACGAGACGGGGTGGAACGTCCTGCCGGAACACCAGGGACGCGGCATCGCCGGTGCCGCCGCCACGGCGATCGTCGCACGTGCCCGCGTGGAGAAGCGCCACCGCCGCATCCACGCCTACCCGTCGGTCGACAACCCCGCGTCCAACGCCATCTGCCGCAAGGCCGGGTTCACGTTCGCCGGTGAGCACGAATTCGAGTTCCCCAAGGGCCATTTCATGCGCTGCAACGACTGGCACCACGACCTGTGACCGCGCGTCCGGCCATAGAGCGAGAGAGTGTGAGGTGGCAGCCACCCGTGGGGGCGTGAGGGGCGGAGCCCCCACGACGGAGGGTCCGAGGGGTCGCGGCGCGGGTACGAGGCGACCGCGTAGACCGCCCAGGCACGTGATGGCGGTAGCCGCCCGTAAGAACACGGGCCCCGACCACGGAGGACCCAAAGGGTCTCCCGTGGCATCACGGCATCGGCACGAGACAGCCGCGCAGACCGCCCAGGCACGTGATGGCGGTAGCCGCCCGTAGGAACACGGGCCCGACCATGGGGCCCAACGACGGAGGATCTCCCGGGGCATCACGGCGTCAGTACGAGGCGGCCGCGTAGGCCGCCCTTCTCCAGGCGGCGGTGGGCCTCCGCGACGTGTTCCAAGGGCAGGGCTTCGGCGACCCTCAGGGTGAGCGTGCCCGCCTCGGCCAGGTCGGCCAGGTCGCGCAGACGAGTGCCGTCGGCGTGGATCCAGTGGTTGAAGACGCGTATGCCGCGCAGCGGTGGCGGCGCC
>NZ_JBHLZP010000682.1:0-3705 GCF_042429965.1 Actinoallomurus acaciae | reverse complement strand
CTCGTCCCGGCGAAGGTGACCGCGACCGCGTCCGGCCGCTCGGCGGCCCGGCTCGCCAGGAGTTCGGGTACGAGCGGGGCCGGCACCCGCTCGGGTACCGGCCCGGTGGTACGGGCGGCGCGCTCGGCGTCGTCGAGCACCGCCAGGTCCGCGACGGCACGGTCCGGCCGGATGAGGAGGCCGTGGAGCACGGAGTCCAGGTGCGCCAGCATCGCGCCGACCAGCGGGTCGGCCTGGGGGGCGGCCGGGTAGTTGCTCTCCACGGTCACCGCGTCGACGCCCAGCTCCACGGCGAGGGTGAGCGCGAAGCGGGCGGCTCCGGAGAACAGGGGGCGGCGCCGCGCGGTCAGCCCGGCGTCGGCGAACGGCGCCAGCACCGAGGTCCGCAGCGACAGCACCAGGTCGAACAGCGGGCCTCCGTCGTGACCGGGCGCCTCCCGGACGATCTCGTCGAGCTCGACGTCGGCGTAGGCGTAGGCTCGCAGGCACGTCTCTCGCATCCGGTTCACCAGCTCGGTGCCGGTGTCGCCGGGCGCGACGCGTACCCGCAGAGGGATCGTGTTGCCCAGGTAGCCGATCACCGCATCGCCGCCGGGCACGTCCCGGTTCACCACCGGGGCGCCGACCAGGAGGTCTTCGGCACCCGTGTAGCGATGAACCAGGGCCGCGACCCCGGCCAGCACCACCATGAACGCCGAGGCGCTGTGCTCGCGCGCCACGGACCGGACCAGCTCCGCGGTGCCCGGCCGTAGTACCCGCGACTGTTCGTGGCCCCGCTCACCTGCGCGTTCCAGGTGCCCGTGCAGCAACGGCAGCTCCAGGGGTTCGGGCCGCGGGTCCAGCTCGTCGCGCCAGAACCGCCGGCCTTCGGCGGTGGATCCGGAGGCCGCACCGGCGACGTCGACATACTGCGGGCCGCGAGCGGTGTCCGGCCGCCCGCCCGCGGTGATCTGCCGGTAGGCCGTCATCAGCTCGCCGAAGAACACACCCGAGGACGCGTCGTCCCAGGCGATGTGGTGCACGACCACGACCAGCGTGTGCACCGCCGCCGCGCGGCGGATCAACCGCACGCGCAGCGGGGCGGCCGTACGCAGGTCGAACGGGAGTTCGGCGGTGCGGCGGGCGATGGCGTCGGTCTCGGCCTCGATCCGATCGGCCGGTAGTTCCCGCAGGTCGTGCGTTTCGACGTCGGTCCGGCCGGCCGGGCCCTCGCCCGGCGCGACGGCGACCTGCGTCGGTTCGCCATCCTCGCCGGTGCCGAACACCGAACGGAGCACGTCGTGCCGGGCCACGACCGCCTCCAGAGCGGCGAGCAGCGCCTCGGAGTTCAGCGGGCCGTCCAGGTCGACGGCGACGCCGACGTTGTAGGCGACCGAGCCCGGGTCCAGTTCGTAGGTCGTCCACATCCGCCTTTGGGGCCGGGACAGTGGCGAGGGAACACCCGGCTCGTGACGGACGGCCGGGCCTTCGTCGGAGGACAGGTTCGCCTGCTGCTTACGCCGGCGCAGCAGTTCCTGCCGGCGTGCGATGACCTCAGAGCTCACACGTGCCTCTCTCGGCCGAGTTCGTCGGCCAGTCGCCGTTTGTCGATCTTTCCGACCCCGGTCAGCGGCAGTGACTCGCGCACCACCACCTCGTCGGGGATCATGAACGCGGCCAGGCCGCGTTCGCGCAGAAAGGCGCCGAGCACCTTGCGCCGGGGAGCTTCAGCCCCCTCGGCGCAGGTGACCACCGCGCACACCCGTTCGCCGAGCAGCGGGTCGGGCAGCCCGATCACCGCCGCCGCGGAGATCGCGGGATGGCCGAGCAGGTGCTCCTCCAGCTCCGCGGCCGAGACGTTCTCCCCGCCCCGGTTGACCACCTCCTTGACCCGGCCCTCGACGACCAGGTGGCCGCTGGGCAGCACCCGGACCAGGTCGCCGGTGCAGAACCAGCCGTCGGGGGTGAACGCGGTCGCGTTGTACTCCGCGGCCCGGTAGTAGCCGCGGAGCGTGTACGGGCCACGGGTCCGCAGCTCCCCGACCGTGCCCGGCTCGACCGGGCGGCCGTCGCCGTCCACGACCCGGATCTCATCGGCCGGCGACAGCGGGCGCCCCTGAGTGGTCAGGACCAGGTCGTCGGGGTCGTCCAGACGCGTGTAGTTCAGCAGCCCCTCGGCCATCCCGAACACCTGCTGCAGGGCGCAGCCCAGCGCCCGGGTGACCTCGGCGGCCACCGCCGGCATGAGCCTGGCCCCGCCGACCTGGAGCAGGCGCAGGCTGGACAGATCGGCCCGCTCCCAGCCGGCGGCGTCGATCCACAGCCGTACCAGCGGCGGGACGAGCGCGGTCACCGTCACCCGCTCGGCCTTGATCAGACCGAACGCGACCTCGGGGCCCGGTGCCGGACACATCACGACCCGTGCGCCGGCGCCGAGGGCGCCGAGCAGACCGGGGCAGGCCAGCGGGAAGTTGTGCGCGGCCGGCAGGCAGCTCAGGTAGACGTCGTCTCGGACGAGTCGGCACACCTCGGCGCTGGCCCGCGCGTTGTAGGCGTAGTCACGGTGGGTACGCGGGATCAGCTTCGGCTTTCCGGTGGTGCCGCCAGAGACCAGCAGCACCGCCGGCGCCCCCGGATCCGGCTCGGGCGGCAGGGGACCCGCCGGCGTACGTTCAAGCTCGGCGAACGAGCTCTCCCGCACCCCACCGGCCCCGGTCCCGTCACCATCACCGACGAGCACCAGATGCCGCAGCGAGGCCACGGCCGCAGCGACCTCCCGCCCGAGGGCGGCGTGGTCGAACCCGCCGTGCCGCCGCGGGGCCAGGTAGGCGACCGCGCCCGAGAGCCGCGTCAGGTGCTCGATCTCCAGCCGCCGGTGCGCGGGCAGCGTGAGGACCGGCACCACGCCGGCCCGCATCAGCCCGAACAGCGCCACTACGAACTCCGTACCGTTCGGGAGCTGCACGACCGCCCGATCGCCTGGAACCATCCCCAGCGCCGCGACGCCGGCGGCGAACCGGTCGGCGCGTGCGTCCAGCTCGGCGTAGCCGAGCCGTTCGGCGCCGGCGACGACGGCGACGTCCGTACCGGACCTCGCGGCCCAGGAACGCAGCAGTCCCGGTAGCGTCTCCGCCCGCCAGTACCCCTCCCGTACGTAGCGGGCGGCGTCGTCCGCCGGCCAGCCGACGACGTCGGGCGCGGTGCGGGGCCCCGTGCGGGACGTGGTGTCGGTCACGGTCATGCCTCCGTCGTCGGATCGGACGGGTCCTCGGCGAGCGCGGCGTACACCTCGTCGTCACTGAGCTCGTCGATCTCGCAGAACAGCGCGGCCACCCGGTCGAGCCGGGACGGCCGCGGTTCGGCCGCCCGCAGCGCCGCCGCCACCGCCGCCACCGTCTTCTCCCGCAGCAGCAGCCGGACCGACATCGCGGGTGCCTCAAGCTCCTCGCGGATCGCGGTGACGACGCGCGTGGCCAGCACCGAGTCGCCGCCGAGGCCGAAGTACTCCGCCGCGCGTCCGGGCCGCTCGATGTCCAGGACGCGGGCCCAGATCCGGGCCACCGCGCTCTCCAGCTCCGAGGCGTGACCCTCGTCGTCGGCGGCCGGGGCGGCCGGCTCCGCCAGCGCCCGCAGGCCACGACGGTCGACCTTCCCGTTCGGGGTCAACGGGATCGCGTCCAGCACCAGCACCCGCTGAGGCACCATGTACTCGGGTACCCGCCCGGA
>NZ_JBHLZP010000681.1:0-3710 GCF_042429965.1 Actinoallomurus acaciae | reverse complement strand
GGAACTCGGCCCGCCACGCCGCCATGGACGCGCCGAGCGCGCGCGGCGCGTGGTGCGGTCGCCGCTCAGCCGCGCGCCGCGCGGTAGAACTCCGCGTCGTCCGGCTCCAGTGGCGGGTTGCCCAGGATCAGGTCGGCGGCCTTCTCCGCCACCATCATCACCGGTGCGTAGATGTTGCCGTTGGTGATGTACGGCATGACCGACGCGTCCACCACCCGCAGTCCGTTCAGGCCGTGTACCCGCATGCTGCCCGGGTCGACCACGGACATCGGGTGGGTGCCCATCCTGGCCGTGCACGAGGGGTGCAGGGCGGTCTCGGCGTCCCGTGCGACCCAGTCGAGGATCTCCTCGTCGCTCCGTACCCCCGGCCCGGGTGAGATCTCGCCGCCGTTGAACTCATCCAGCGCCGGCTGGTTCAAGATGTCGCGCGCGACCTGGATCGCCTCCACCCACTCGCGCCGGTCGTTCTTCGTGGACAGGTAGTTGAAGCGCAGCGCCGGATGGTCCCTCGGGTCGGTGGAGCGGATCTTCACCGAGCCGCGTGTGTCGGCGTACATCGGGCCGACGTGGACCTGGTACCCGTGCCCGCCGGCCGGCACCGAGCCGTCGTAGCGGATCGCGACCGGCAGGAAGTGGAACATCAGGTTCGGGTACGCCACCTCGTCGTTGCTCCGTACGAAGCCGCCGCCCTCGAAGTGGTTGGTCGCACCGGGCCCGGAGCGCAGGAACAGCCACTGCGCGCCGATGAGCGGCCGCCGCCACTTCGCCAGCGCGGGCTGCACCGAGACCGGCCGCTTGCAGGCGTACTGGACGTAGACCTCGAGGTGGTCCTGGAGGTTCTCGCCGACGCCGGGCAGATCGGCCACCACGTCGACGCCCAGGGCACCGAGCTCTCCGGCGTCGCCGACGCCGGAGAGCTGGAGCAGCTGCGGCGTGTTGATGGAGCCGCCGCACAGGATGATCTCCCCGCCGTACGCCTCGCGGCCGCGCCCGTACCGGACGCCCACCGCGCGGTCGCCCTCGAAGAGGATCTTCGTGACGTGCGCGCGGGTCCGTACGGTGAGGTTGGCGCGGTTCGTCACCGGGTGCAGGTAGGCGCGGGCGGCCGACAGCCGCCGGCCCCGGTGGACGTTGCGGTCGAACGGCGCGAAGCCCTCCTGCCGGTAGCCGTTGACGTCGTCCGTACGCGGGTAGCCGGCCTGCTCGGCGGCGGCGAAGAACGCCTCGAACAGCGGGCCCGCCGCCGGACCGCGCTCCAGCACCAGCGGACCCTCGTGGCCGTGCCACTCCTCGTCGCCGGCCAGGCAGTTCTCCATGCGCTTGAAGTAGGGCAGGCAGTGGGCGAAGTCCCAGGCCTCCATGCCCTCGTCGGCGGCCCACCGCTCGTAGTCCATCGGGTTACCGTGCTGGAAGATCATCCCGTTGATGCTGCTGGAGCCGCCGAGGACCTTCCCCCGGGCATGGTGGATCCGCCGGCCGTGCATGTTCGGCTCGGGTTCGGACTCGTAACCCCAGTCGTAGAACCGGCTGCCGATGGGGAAGGTCAGCGCGGCCGGCATGTGGATGAAGACGTCCCAGCGGTAGTCCGGGCGGCCGGCCTCCAGCACCAGGACGGTGTTCCCGGCGTCCGCCGACAGCCGGTTGGCCAGCGCGCTGCCGGCCGACCCTCCCCCGACGATGACGTAGTCGTACCGCTCGCGGCTCATGACACCACCTCGGCGTCGTCCGAGGCCGTCCACGCCCGGCGGCGTACCGCCAGCATCACGCCGCCCACGACGACGATCAACACGCTGGTCAGCAGCGCGCCCCACTGGTAGTACCAGTGGTCGGTGCCGTAGACCGCGCCGCGCGGCCAGAACAGGTTGACGACCATGGCGATGCCGTACAGGACGGCGAAGGCGTTGACGACGAGGCCGAACCGGCCCATCCGGAAGTACGGCCCGTGGTCGGGGCCCGGCCACGCGCCGCGCAGCCGCCGGAGCAGCATCGGCCCGGTCACCATCAGGTACGGGACGTAGAACAGGATGATCGCGGTCGAGGTGAGCACGAAGAACGCCCGCTGGTTGCCGATGTTGATCAGCAGCACGACGATGGTGAACACGCCGGTGATCAGCGCGGGCACGACCGGCGTCTTCGAGCGTGGCGAGACCCGCGAGAAGGACGCGCCGAAGGGCAGCCGCCCGTCGCGTGCCATCGCGAAGATCATGCGAATGGCGGCGGTCTGCACGGCCAGGCAGCAGACCGTGATCGCGATGCCCGAGCAGATGAGGAAGACGTCGCCGAGCGTGTTGCCCAGGGTGGACTTCAGCAGGTAGGGCATGCCGGAGACGCTGAGCTCCTTGGCGTGGATGTCGCCCACGGCCATCATGCCGACGAGCATCAGCAGGCCCCCGACGATGAAGGCCGCGGTGATGGCGCGGATGATCGCGCGAGGCGCGTGCCGCCGCGGCTCCATGGTCTCCTCGGCCAGCGACCCCGCGGTGTCGAAGCCGTAGAAGACGTACGCGCTCATCAGCGAGGCCACCAGGAACGCGCCGAGATACCCGGCCGAATGGCCCGCGCCCGCGCCGCTGGTCCGCAGCACCACCTCCGGGCCGCGCCTGATGTGCACCGCGAGCGCGACGATCAGCAGGATGATGCCGCCGAGCTCGACCGCGACGCCGAAGTTGTTGATCTTGGCCATCACCCGTACGCCGACGATGTTGATGATCGTGGTGAAGACGACGAGGCCCAGGGCGAGCACGATGGCGTTCTTCGCGCCGCCCGGCGTCGAGGTCGCGCCGATGTCCGCGGCGCCGCCGACGATCTGGAAGCCCGACCAGACCTGCGGCAGGATGATCTGGTACGCCACGGCCACCGCGGCGGCGGTGACCACCGCTCCGACGATCATGATCCAGCCGGCGAACCACGAGGTCACCGGCCGCGCGATCTGCTTGGACCACTGGTAGACCGATCCGGCGAGCGGGTACTGGCCGGCCATCTCGGCGAAGCAGAACGCCACCGCGAGCTGTCCCAGGAAGACCAGCGGCCAGGTCCAGATGAACGCCGGGCCGCCCGACCCGAAGCCGAAGAAGAAGAGCTGGAACACCCCGGTCATGATCGAGATGTAGCTGAACCCGGAGGCGAAGCTGGAGAACGATCCGAGGGAACGTTCCAGCTGCTGTCCGTAGCCGAACCCGGCGAGGTCGGCGCTGTCGGTGTCGTCGCGATGGTCGACGGGGAGTGATTCGCCATGGACGGCCATGGCCGGCTCCTTTGTTAGATCGACGTCCCTCAGCCGGCGAACCAGCGCATCGGCTGGGGGGCGGTGTTGTGGTAGATGTGCTTCTTCTCCTGGTACTCCTCAAGGCCTGAAGGGCCGAGTTCACGGCCGATCCCCGATGTGCCGAAGCCGCCCCACTCCGCCTGCGG
The DNA here is from genome assembly GCF_042429965.1 of Actinoallomurus acaciae. NCBI lineage: Bacteria > Bacillati > Actinomycetota > Actinomycetes > Streptosporangiales > Thermomonosporaceae > Actinoallomurus > Actinoallomurus acaciae. The sequence goes on along the minus strand of NZ_JBHLZP010000681.1, from coordinate 299 downwards.
GAGGTAGGGGTGGAAGTCGTTGATCCAGACGGTGCCGTGCCGCAGCCTCGCGGCCACCCGCTCCGCCCGTCCGGCGTCGGCCGTCCAGACCGCTCCGGCCAGGCCGTAGCCGGTGTCGTTGGCGAGCCGTACCGCCTCCTCCTCGGTGCCGAACCGCTCGACGGTCACCACCGGCCCGAACACCTCCTCACGGACGACCGCCATCTCACGGGTGCAGCCGCCGAGCACGGTGGGGCGGAGGAAGAACCCGCCGCGGAGCGCCTGGTCCGCCGGGCGCGCGACGCCGGCGAGCAGCCATC
>NZ_JBHLZP010000680.1:0-3720 GCF_042429965.1 Actinoallomurus acaciae | reverse complement strand
GCGGGCGGCGTCGGCGAGCAGTTCCGCGGCCTCCTCGGCGGTCATCCGGTCGCCGGGGTCCTTGCGCATCAGCCCGTCGACGACCGGGCGGCGCGGCTCGGCGTGGCGGGCCGGCGCGGGCTCGCCGGTGAGGATGGCGTGGAAGGTCGCGTTGGCGTTCGGGCCGCTGAAGGCACGCCGTCCCTCGACGGCGTAGAAGAGGGTCGCGCCCAGCGACCACCGGTCGGAGGCGGCGACGGCGAGCACGCCCCGCGCGCGTTCGGGCGCGGTGTAGGACGGGGCGCCCATGACGATGCCGGTGCCGGTTATCTCGTCGTCATCGCCGCCCTCCGTACTGGCGATCCCGAAGTCGCCGAGCACGACCCGGCCGTCCTCGGCGATGACGTTGCTGGGTTTCACGTCGCGGTGGAGGACGCCGCGGGCGTGCGCGGCGCGCAGGGCGTCGAGCACCCGCAGGCCGATGCGCGCGGCCCGCTCCGGCGCCATCGGGCCCTCCATGCGGATGATCTGGCTGAGGGTACGGCCCGGGACGAACTCCATGATGATCCACGGCACGCCGTCGTGCTCGACGACGTCGTGCACGGTCACCACGCCCGGGTGGGTGAGCCGCGCCGCCGACCGGGCCTCGCGGAAGGTCCGCTCCCGGTGTTCGCGGCGCTGCTCCTCCGTGAAGTGCGGTGGGAGGAACAGCTGCTTGGCGGCGACGTCGCGCCGCAGCCGGTCGTCGCGGGCCCGCCAGACCACCGCGAACCCGCCTCTGCCGATCTGCTCGATGAGTAAGTACTGCCCGGCGATCAGGCTCTCCCCCATGCGAGGAACATAACCACGACACGGGCGCCTGCCATAGGGGCCGCCGGACTCGGCATCGATGAGCGGGCGCAGGGAGTCGGCGGACGGCGGCCCTCCACGGACTCCCGATCTTTCCAGTTGACTTAGTAGGCAATATGCCTCAGGCTGGGGGAATGCATTTCTGCGCTCCTCTTCACGCGCGCCTGCACGTCGACCTTCGACGACAGGCCAGCGCGCTCTGTCGGTGACCTGAGCCCGCATGTCCTCACGGTTGACCGACGTTCGATCCAGGAGCACGACAATGACCACCGCCACCATCAGCTCGACCACGCCCCGGCTCGCCGACATCGCCCGGTCGCTCGCCGACCGATCCGAGGAGTGGCTGCACCGCGTACGTCTCAGCGCCGACGGCCGCTGGTACGAGCGCCTGCACCACGACGACGACCACGAGGTCTGGCTGATCAGCTGGCTCCCGGGACAGTCGACCGGGTTCCACGACCACGGCGACTCCGAGGGCGCCTTCACCGTCGTGCTGGGCAGCCTCGAGGAGCGCGAGCCCGGTGAGACGCGCACCGTCGACGCCGGCGGTTCGTGGGCCTTCGGCCGCGACTACGTCCACGACGTCCGCAACGCCTCGGACGCGCCCGCGGTCAGCGTGCACGTCTACTCCCCGCCGCTGAGCACGATGCGGCGTTTCGAGGAGACGCCCGACGGCCTGGTGGAGGTCGCCGTCGAGCAGACCGAGGACTGGTGACGGGGGGCGAATGCCCGCGGCCCGCGCGACCGAACGGAAGTCCGATTTGGGCGAGTTGCCACAAGGGTAACTAATGTGGTGCCATTTACCTTCTCGGGGAATTGCTCCATGGGCGGTGCCTTGGTGCACACGCGCAAAACCGATAAGGCTGTCATGGCTTCCTCCAAGCATTCCGCAAGGTCGCTGCGGCTGAGGTTGTTGGCACTGCTCCTGGTCCCGCTGCTGTCCCTCGCGGTGCTGTGGGCATTCGCCGCCTATCTCACCACCCGAGACGCACTCGGAAAGTACGAGGCGTCGACGACGTACGAGAAGGTCGCCGTGCCGGGGACCGCGCTCGCCACCGCCCTGGAGCAGGAGCGTCTCAGTGCCGCCGTCTTAGTGAGTACGACCGGTGGCGGTGAGCGTGGCGGGGTCACCACCGCACGGGCGAGCACGGACGCCGCGCAGGCGGCGTTCCGCCGGTCGGCCCTGTCCGGGGACGCTCGCCGGGCGATGAACGGGACGACGCGGCAGCGCCTGGGCGGGCTGCTCACCCAGCTCGACGGGCTGGCGGGCGTGCGGGCCAAGGTGGACGCGGGCAGCGTGGACGCCGTGGGCGTGATCAACGACTACGACGCGGTCGTCGACGCGGTCCTGCACCTGTTCGGCGGCATGGTGCTGATCAACGACCCGGACATCTACCGGCAGGGCACCGCGCTCATCTCGGTGAGCACCGCGGGCGATTTCATGATGCGCGAGAACGCGCTGGTGACGGCGGCGTTGGCCACGCGCGCCAAGCGCTTCACCGGCGCGGAGTACGCGATGTTCACCCGCAACGCCGCGAACGGGCGCTACCTGTTCGACAGCGCGATGGCCGAGGTGGGGCCGAGCCTGCGCGGACCGCTCCAGGAGCTCGCCGGCTCCGCGGAGCTCGGCACCCTCCGCAGCCTGGAGGACGCCATCGTCGCCGACGGGGCCAGGGCGTCGCTGGCGCCCCGGGAGAGGGACTGGCGCGCCACGGTCACGCCGCTGACGGCGACCTGGACGCAGACCGCCGACCGCACCGGCGCCATCCTCACCGACGAGACCAAGCCCATCGGCGACCGGATCATGTTCATGCTGTTCGCGGCCGCCGGCTTCGGCCTGCTGGCCGTCGTCTGCTCGATCGTGGTCTCGGTGCTGTTCGGCCGGAGCCTCGCCCGCGAGCTCACCGGGCTGCAGCGCGCCGCGCTCGACCTGGCGGAGGAGCGGCTCCCCCGGGTCATCAGGCGGCTCCGGGCCGGCGAGAAGGTCGACGTCGAGGCGGAGGTGCCACCGGTACGGGCCGGCCGGAGCCGGGAGGTGGTCATGGTCGCCGAGGCCCTGACCACGCTGCAACGCACCGCCGTACAGGCCGCCATCGTCGAGGCGCGGCTGCGCCAGGGCATCAACCAGGTCTTCCTCAACCTCGCGTGGCGCAGCCAGTCGCTCCTGCACCGGCAGCTCACCATGCTCGACACGATGGAGCGCCAGGCCTCCGACCCGGACGCGCTGGAGGGGCTGTTCGCGCTCGACCACCTCACCACCCGCATGCGTCGCCACGCGGAGGGACTGGTGATCCTCTCCGGGGCCGCGCCCGCCCGCGGGTGGCACAACCCGGTCGCGGTGCGCGACATCCTGCGCGCCGCGATCGCCGAGGTCGAGGACTACACCCGGGTCGTCGTCGAGGCCGCCGCGCCCGCGGCCCTGGACGGAAGCGTCGTCGCCGACATCACCCACCTGCTCGCCGAGCTCATCGAGAACGCGACCGTCTTCTCACCGCCGCCCACCCAGGTGCACGTACGGGGGGAGCTGGCGGTCAGGGGCTATGCGGTCGAGATCGAGGACCGCGGCATCGGGATGAACGAGGCCGAACTCGCCGACGCCAACCACCGGCTGGCCTACCCCCCGGAGTTCGACCTGGCCGACAGCGACCGGCTCGGCCTGTTCATCGTGGGCCGGCTGGCCGAGCGGCACGGCATCGAGGTAAGGCTGACGGCGTCGCCGTACGGCGGTGCGCGCTCCGTCGTACTGATCCCGCTCGACTTCATCGCCGGCGACGACGGGTCCGACTACGAGCAGGCGTGGCACGACGAGCCGTCCGATGACGCGGCATGGCCGGCGACGCCTCCGTGGCGGCCGCGCGGGCGGGCCATGCCGCCGCTGCCCGCGGCGGCGGG
>NZ_JBHLZP010000679.1:0-3734 GCF_042429965.1 Actinoallomurus acaciae | reverse complement strand
CCGCCACGCAGGGGGAGGCCGAGAGCCGCCTCACCGAGGTGCGCATCCGCATCCAGGAGGCCAACGAGCGCGCCCGCCGGCGGCGCGACGACCGTGCCGCCGCCGCACGGTTCGTCCGCGAGCTGGAGACCCATCCCGACGCCGGCGGCGTACGCTCGCGGCTGGCCGAGGTCGCCGAGGGCGCCGCGGCGTTCGACGAGGAGCTTCGAGGCGAAGCCGTACGCCTCGTCGGCGATCTTCAGCGCGAGGCCGAACGCCACTACGTGACCACCGCGCTCCGGGAGGCGTTCGAGGGCCTCGGTTACGAGGTGGACGAGGGGTTCGAGACCCTGACCGCCGACTCCGGCGAGGCCGTCCTCACCCGGGGCGACTGGTCACAGCACGCGGTCGAGGTCCGCGTCGACGACGCGCGCCAGATACGCATGGCGTTGCTGCGCACCGAACCGGCCGAGAGCGACGACCAGCGGCGCCTCGACGTCGAACGCGAGGAGCAGTGGTGCGCGTCGTTCGAGGCCGCCCGCGAGCGCCTCGAACGGGCCGGCATCCACGCCGACGTGCGCTGGCGGATCGAGCCGGGCGAACACCGCCTTCCGGTCGCGCAGCGGCGCCGCGACCGCCGGCAGCCCCAGGCCCGGCATCGCGAACGCGACCGCTGAGATCCCGGCGAAGCCGTCGCGGCGAGGTGCGGGTCAGGCCTGGCCGCGCTTGCCGCGGGCGCGGATGCGCTCGCGGTCCTTGGCGTCCAGAACCACCTTGCGCAGCCGGATCGCCGCCGGGGTCAACTCCACACACTCGTCGTCGGCGATGAACTCCAGCGCCGCCTCGAGGCTGAGCACGCGCGGCGGCGTGAGGCGCTCGAAGACCTCCGCGGTCGAGGACCGCACGTTGGTCTTCTGCTTCTCCTTGGTGATGTTCACGTCCATGTCGTCGGCGCGGGAGTTCTCACCGACGATCATGCCTCCGTACACCTCGGTGGCCGGGGCGACGAACAAGGTGCCCCGCTCCTGGAGATTGAACATCGCGTACGCCGTGGCGGCACCGGCCCGGTCGGAGACCAGGGATCCCGTCGGCCGGGTGCGCAGCTCGCCGAACCACGGCTCGTAGCCCTCGAACACCTGGTGCGCGATGCCCGTACCACGGGTCTCGGTGAGGAACTCGGTGCGGAAGCCGATCAGGCCACGCGCCGGGACGAGGAACTCCATCCGGATCCAGCCCGTGCCGTGGTTCGTCATGTGCTCCATGCGGCCCTTGCGCACGGCCAGGAGCTGGGTGATGGCGCCGAGGTACTCCTCGGGCGCGTCGACCGTCAGCCGCTCCACCGGCTCGTGCACCTTGCCGTCGATCTCCTTGGTGACGACCCGCGGCTTGCCGATGGTGAGCTCGTACCCCTCACGGCGCATCGTCTCCACGAGAATCGCGAGCGCCAGCTCGCCACGCCCCTGGACCTCCCACGCGTCGGGCCGCTCGGTCGGCAGCACGCGGATCGAGACGTTGCCGATGAGCTCGCGGTCCAGCCGGTCCTTGACCAGCCGCGCGGTGACCTTGGTGCCCTTCTCGCGGCCCGCGAGCGGACCGGTGTTGGTGCCGATCATCATCGCGATGGCCGGCTCGTCAACGGTGATCAGCGGCAGCGGCCGCGGGTCCTCCGCGTCGGCGAGCGTGTCGCCGATCATGATGTCCGGGATGCCGGCGATGGCGATGATGTCGCCCGGCCCCGCCTCCTCGGCGGCCTTGCGCTCGAGCGCATCGGTCATCATCAGCTCAGTGATCTTCACCCGCTCGATGGTGCCGTCGTGCTTGCACCACGCGACCTGCTGGCCCTTCTTCAGAACGCCCGAGTGCACGCGGCACAGCGCGATGCGGCCGAGGTAGGAGCTCGCGTCCAGGTTGGTGACGTGCGCCTGCAACGGCGTGTCCGGGTCGTAGGACGGCGCGGGGATCGTGTCCCGGATCACCTGGAACAGCGGCTCGAGGTCCTCGCTGTCGGGCAGGCCACCGTTGTCGGGCTTGTTCAGGCTCGCCCGGCCGGCCTTCGCCGACGCGTACACGATCGGGAAGTCGATCTGTTCCTCGTCGGCGTCGAGGTCGAGGAACAGCTCGTACGTCTCGTCGACCACCTCGCCGATGCGCGCGTCGGGCCGGTCGACCTTGTTGACGACGAGGATGACCGGCATCTTCGCGCTGAGCGCCTTGCGGAGCACGAAGCGGGTCTGCGGCAGTGGACCCTCGGAGGCGTCCACGAGGAGGACGACGCCGTCCACCATCGACAGGCCGCGCTCGACCTCGCCGCCGAAGTCGGCGTGCCCCGGCGTGTCGATGATGTTGATCGTCATGCCGCCGTGCCGGACCGCGGTGTTCTTGGCGAGAATCGTGATGCCCTTCTCGCGCTCCAGGTCGTTGGAGTCCATGACCCGCTCATTGACGTCCTGGTTCTCGCGGAACGCGCCGGACTGCCAGAGCATGGCGTCGACGAGAGTGGTCTTGCCGTGGTCGACGTGGGCGACGATGGCGACATTGCGCAGATCGTCCCGGGTGGCGGTGGGCATGCGTGCGGGTCTCGCTTCGTGGGTGGGAGTCGCCGCGGGATCCGCGCGGCGGATACAAGTCTACTTGGCCGACCGGGTAGCCACGGTCGCCTCGCACCACGGTACGTTCTGCACGGGGAACATGACGGAAAGTATCGGTATTTCGCGGCAACCGATCCTGCTCTCCTCGCGTCGAACGATTGTGCGGGGCGCCCCGATCCTGGCCGGAGCATTCACCGGGGCGTTCCGCGCTTTGCTTGCCCGGCACCGCCCACGGACCTAGGAGCAGGTGTGACCGACTGGACGCTTCCGGGCTACACCGAACTGCGCGAGCTCGGCACGGGCTCGTTCGGGCGGGTCGTCCTGGCCCGGCATGAGGGCTCCGGCACTCTCGTAGCGATCAAGTACCTGTCCGTGGGGCGTCTCGGCGGCGAGTGGTTCCTGAGCCGGTTCCGCGAGGAGGCGCGGACGCTGGCCGCGCTGCACAGCCCGTACGTCACGAGGCTCTACGAGTACGCCGAGTCGGGCACCCGCGCGGCGATCGTGATGGAGGCGGTGTCCGGTGCCTCTCTCCGCGCGGTGCTGGAGGCACACGGCCCGACCGTCCCGGAGGCGGCCCTCGCCGTGCTGAAGGGCTCGCTGCTCGGTCTCGGTGCCGCCCACGCCGCCGGGATCGTGCACCGCGACTACAAACCTGAGAACGTCCTCGTACAGGAGAACGGCCAGAGCAAGATCGCCGACTTCGGCGTCGCCATCCGGTCGGGGCACGCCGGCGTCTCCGCCGGAAGCCCGGGGTACATGGCTCCCGAGCAGTGGACGGGCGGGCCGGCCGCCCCCAGCACGGACGTGTACGCGGCGACCTGTGTCTTCTTCGAGTGCCTGACCGGCCGTCGGCCGTACGGGAGCGCGGACCAGGCCACGCTCGAACAGCGGCACCTGACCGCGCCGGTGCCCGCCATGGAGGTTCCCGAGCCGGTACGCCCGCTGGTCCTGCGCGGCATGGCCAAGGACCCCTCCGACCGGCCGGCGTCGGCGCTCGACTTCGTCCGCGAGCTGGAGTGGATCGCGGCCGAGGCCTACGGACACGGCTGGGAGCGGACCGGCCGGAGCCACCTGGTCGAGGTCGCCGCCACGCTGGCCGCGCTCTCGCCGCTGGCGATCGCGCTGGGCACCGGATCGGGCGGCGGAGGCGGGGCCGCCGGTGGCGGC
>NZ_JBHLZP010000678.1:0-3735 GCF_042429965.1 Actinoallomurus acaciae | reverse complement strand
GGCGAAGTCGATGGCGGGGTTCGGCTCGGCGCAGTTGATGGTCGGTGGCAGTTCCTCGTGCTCGAACGCCAGCAGCACCTTGGCCAGGCCCACCGCGCCGGCCGCCGCCCACGTGTCGCCGACGTTGGGCTTGGCGGTGCCGAGCCGGCAGCTGCCCGGGGGCGCGCCCGCGTACCCCTCGGCGAGCGCGGTGATCTCCAGGGCGTCGCCCATGCGGGTCCCGGTGCCGTGGGCCTCGACGTAGCCGACGTCCGCCGGGGCGACGCCCGCGACGCCGAGCGCCTCGGCGACGACGTCGACCTGGGGATCCACCGCCGGCGCGGTGAACCCGGACTTGCGTCCACCGTCGTTGTTCACGGCGGTCCCGCGGATCAGGCCGAGGACGGGGTCGCCCGCCTCGATCGCGTCGGCGAGGCGGCGCAGGGCCAGCACGACGACGCCGTCTCCGGGTGTGGTGCCGTCGGCCCCGGCGTCGAACGCCCGGCAGTGACCGTCCGGGGAGTTCACGCCCCCCTCGCGGTAGGTGTAGCCGCCACGCTGCGGGAAGTAGATCGTGGTGCCTCCGGCGAGCGCGAGGTCGGACTCCCCGCCGAGCAGGCTCTGCACCGCGAGATGCACGGCGACCAGGGACGTCGAGCAGCCCGCCTGTACGTTCACGCTGGGGCCGGTCAGGTCGAGCTGGTACGACACCCGCGCGGCGAGAAAGTCGCCGCTGTTCCCCACGAGGTTGTCCAGGGCGCCGCCGCCGTACGGGTGCAGGTTGTGCAGGAAGTAGGTGTCGGGACCCGCGCCCGCGAAGACGCTGACGGACAGGTCGCGGTGGGCGCGAGGGGGGCGCCCGGCCGCCTCCAGCGCCTCCCACGCGCACTCCAGGAAGAGCCGGTGCTGCGGGTCGATCGTGGCCGCCTCGCCGGGGCTGTAGCCGAAGAAGGCGGCGTCGAACCACTCCGGGTCGGCCAGCACCGGCCGGCTCCGCACGAGGGCCGGGTCGTCCGGGGAGGACCCCGCGGCGAGCAGGTCGTCGTCGGAGAAGGTGGTGACCGACTCCACACCGGCCCGCAGATTGCGCCAGAACGCCTCCGGCGTGGACGCGCCCGGCAGCCGCACCGCCATTCCGATGACGGCGACGGCCGGCGGTCTCTCGCCTCGATCTGACTCTTCGCGGGAATGGTCTTGGGACACGTGTTCGGCCTTTCCTCGGCGCATTCGCGCATGCGGCGGAGAACTCCGCGCTCAGTGATGTTCGAAACTGATTCCGAGAGATATGTCGTGGTTTTTGTCAGGGCATGGAAAAGCGATCCCAACGCAGTCGCCGGTGTACGGTGTCGACGAGGTCCGCCGTCCGCTCCAGCAGGTAGAAGTGGTCGCCCGCGAACCGGACCTGCGCGAACCCGCCGTCGGTGGCCTCCGCCCAGGGCGCGACCTCCTCGGGCGTCACCGTCATGTCGTCGTCGGCGGCGATCGCGACGATCCCGGTGGCCAGACGCGGTCCCGGCTCGGGCCGATAGCGCTCGATCAGGCGATAGTCGTTGCGGATGATGGGGAGCAGATACTCCCGCATCTCCGGGTTGTCCATCAGCTCGGTCGGGGTTCCGCCGGTGGCGCGCAGGACCTTGACGAACCGCTCGTCGTCCAACTCGTGCACGTGGCCGTCGCGCCGGACCGCAGGAGCCTGCCGCGCGGAGACGAACAGCAGGTCGGGTCGCCGGCCCCCCGCCGCCTCCAGCCGCCTGACCACCTCGTACGCCACCGAGCCGCCCATGCTGTGGCCGAAGACGGCGGTGGGGCGGTCCAGCAGGGGTGCGAGCGCCTCGGCCGCCCGGTCGGCGAGCGTCTCCATGTCCTCCACGAGCGGCTCACTCGCGCGCGTCTCCCGCCCCGGGTACTGCACGACCTGGACGTCGACCCCGGCCGGGAACGCCTTGGCGAACGGCCGGTAGAAGCCCGCGCCACCTCCGGCGTGCGGGAAGCAGACCAGCCTGCGCGCCGCGGGCGGGCCGGCGCGGAAAGAGCGCACCCAGTCCGACGTGGCGTCGTTCGCGGTCACCATCAGGCCTCCGAGGCCAGCCGCCACCAGCCGGCGACGGTCGGCTGCTCGACCATGCTCGCGAACCGTACACGCACGCCGTATCGGCGCAGACGCGCGGACATCGCCATCATCTTCACCGAGTCGAGGCCGAGCGCGACGAGGTTGGCGTTGTCCCCGACCTGACCCGGCGAAACCCCGAGAACCTCGGCGACGTCGCCCCTGAGAACGTTGATGTCAAATGCTCCGCCGCCCGGCTCGTCCGGTGCTGGCATCGGTCTCACGAGACCTCCGTAAAAGCGCGGTAAAAGTTTCGCGTCAATCGCCGGACCGGACCCTCCATTCGCCGATCCAGGACAGATATGGACACATTGCCGGATACTAGCTACGCTGATTAGGTTAGGCAAGCCTAACCTAACTTTTCTCCCTCGCCCCGGCCGCCCCTCCACGTGCCGGCGACGCCCCAAGGACGGATCCCGTGACGACCGACGCTCTCGCCCTGGCACGCTCCCGAGCCGGCGCCTCGCGCCCTCTCCGCACCCGGATCTCCGGCACGTACGACCCCGCCGCGCTCGCGGTCCGGCTCGCCCGTTCCGGCCTGTTCGACCAGTACGTCGTCTATGAGCAGGCCGGGCGCTGGTGGTTCGCCGGCGGCGCCCTGGCCTCGGTGGCCGTCGACGCCTCCGCGGTGCGCACCACCTGGGACGGCGCGCGGCGGGTCGCCCCGCGCACCGAAGAACATCCCGTACGCGAGCTGGGCCGGGCCCTGCGTGAGACCTGCCCGCCCGGCTGGCACGCGTACGGCTGGGTGGCGTTCGAGAGCGCGCTTCCCGCAGGCACGGCGGGCACCTACGACGGCACACTCGCGCACGCGCTCGTCCCCCGGCTCGAGGCGGAGATCGACACAGGAGTTCTCGACCTGCGCACCACCGACGCGGCCTTGGCCGAACGGGTGCTCGCGATGGCGGCGGCCGGCGGCGCTCCCCCGGCCGCGAGCGCGCGGGCGCTGGACGTCGAGGACGGGGATCCCGTCCCGTACCTGGACGCAGTGGCCTCCGCCGTCGGACGGATCCGGGCCGGGGAGCTGGAGAAGGTGATCCTCTCCCGCCGGGTGGAGGTGCCGTTCGCCCTCGACTTCCCCGCCACGTACCTGACCGGGCGGCGCGCCAACACGCCTGCGCGCTCCTTCCTCCTCGACCTGCCCGGTCTGCGCGCCGCCGGGTTCAGCCCGGAGACGGTCGCCGAGGTCACCGCCGACGGCTGGGTCACCTCCCAGCCCCTGGCGGGCACCCGCGCGCGGCGGCCCGATCGACAGGCCGACGAGCGCAACCGCGCCGAGCTGCTCACCGATCCCAAGGAGATCTACGAGCACGCCATCTCGGTCAAGCTCGCCGACACCGAACTGCGCGGCCTGTGCGCGCCCGGCACCGTCACGGTGAGCGAGTTCATGGCACTGAAGGAGCGCGGCAGCGTGCACCACCTCGGCTCCCGGGTGCACGGCCGGCTGCGCGCCGACCGGACCATGTGGGACGCGCTCGCCGCCCTCTTCCCCGCCGTGACCGCCTCCGGCGTCCCCAAGCGCCCGGCGTTCGACGTCATCGCCGCCTGCGAGCCGGGCCCGCGCGGGCTGTACGCCGGCGCGGGTGTCGATGAGGATCTTGTCGCCGGCGTGCAGGTCACCGAGCTTGTTGAAGGGCGCGAGGTAGGTC
>NZ_JBHLZP010000677.1:2344-6081 GCF_042429965.1 Actinoallomurus acaciae | reverse complement strand
CCGCCGGCCGGTGAGTGCACGTGGGCGGCGTCGCCGGCGAGGAGGATCCGGCCGTCGCGATAGTGGTCGGCGACCCGGTGGTGGATGTGGAACCGCGAGCTCCACACCACCTCCCGTACGCGCGCCGGGTCCGTGCGCGGGCCGCGGGCGTCGAGGAGCGCCTGCACGTCGGCCGGACCGGGACGCTCGGGCGCCTCGTCGACCGTCGCGACGATCCGGTGCCGGCCGCCGGGCAGCGGCGCGACGACGACGAGCCCCTCCGTGCCGAAGAAGAGCTGGACCTCATCGCCCGGAAGGGCCCACTCCAGGCGCGTGTCGGCGAGCACGAACGTCTGTTCGTAGCTGTCCCCGGTGAAACCGATGCCGGCCTGCTCACGGACCACGCAGTGCATGCCGTCGGCGCCGACGACCAGGCCGGCGCGGATCCGCTCTCCGGCCGCGGTCGTGACGGTGGCGCCGGCGTCGTCCTGGGTGACCGCGACCACCTCGTGCGGCCGGTGCACCTGGCCGCCGAGGGCGCGCAGCCGGGCCAGCAGCGCCTGCTCGGTGACGTTCTGCGGGATCATCAGCGTGTACGGGTGCGCGGTCGGCAGCCCGTCGAAGGGCACGGTCAGCAGCACGCGGTCCCGGTCGCGGACGGTGAAGACCGGCGTGATCACCCCGCGGTCCACCAGTTCCCCGGTGACGCCCAGCCCTTCGAGGACCTCCAGCGTGCGGGCGTGCACGACGGCGGCGCGCGAGGTGTTCGCGCCTTCGGCGGCCCGGTCGAGCAGGACCACGTCGCCACCTTCCTTGGCGAGGAACGCGGCGAGCGTGAGTCCGGTGGGACCGGCACCGACGATCACGACGTCGGCGGTGGCGGGAAGCTTCGACATTTCGACCTCCTAAGAGCCAACCGTTGATGGCCAACGCTTGTTGGCATTGACTGTACGCCTCGTCCTCACGTTTGCCAACACATGTTGGCCTACACTTGTGGCATGGCCTTCACTCAGCGCTCGGAGGAGACCCGCAACGCGATCCTCACCGCCGCCCGCCGCCGCTTCGCCGACGACGGCTACGAACGCGCCACGATCCGCGCGATCGCGGCCGACGCGGGCATCGATCCGTCGATGGTCATGCGTTACTACGGCTCGAAGGACGGCCTGTTCGCCGCCGCCGTCGACATCGACCTGGAGCTGCCCGCCGTCGGCGACCTGCCGCCGGAACGGCGTGCCGAGATCCTCGTACGGCACTACCTGGCGTTGTGGGAGGGCGAGCGCTCCAGCGGCGTGCTCACCGTCCTGCTCCGCTCCGCCGTCACCAACGAGGCCGCCGCCGAGCGCATGCGCGCCATCTTCGCCACCCAGGTCCGTACGACGCTCGGCCCGCCGACGGAGGAGGGTTCGGTGCGCGCGGCACTCGTCGCCACTCAGCTGCTGGGCGTCGCCCTGTGCCGCTACATCCTCCGGCTGCCCCAGATCGTCGCCCTGGACACCGAGGCGCTCGTGGCCTCGCTCGCGCCCACCGTCGAGCGGTATCTCACCGGACCGCTGTGATCAGTTCAGGTCGACGACGACCTTGATCTCTTCCTCGCCCTGCCCGAACGCCTCCTGGGCCCGCTCCAGCGGAAGCCTGCGCGTGACCAGGCCGGACAGCCAGGCGTGGTCGGCCTCGCCCAGGGCCTGTACGGCCTGGCGGTAGTGGCGGTGGTTGGCGTTCACCGTGCCGAAGACCACGTCGTTCTGCAGCACGATGCCGCGGTTGAGCGAGCCCGCGTCGACCTCCACCGGCCGTCCCGTCGGCGACACGCCGGTGAGGCAGACCACGCCCGCCGCCGCGTTGTTGGCCATGGCGTCGAGCACCAGCCGCGGGACCCCGGTGGCCTCGATGACGATGTCCGGCTCGGCCTTCGCCGCGACCTCCGGGATCGACCCCGTGTGGTACGTCGCGCCGAGCTCGGACACCAGCTTCGGTTTGGCCCCGCGCTCCACCCGGTCCAGGACGTGGACCTCGAGGCCGCGCTGGGCGCCCAGCAGCGCGGCGAGCAGCCCGATCGGCCCGGCACCGGCGACGAGCACGGAGCGCGGCTCGAACCAGGCACGCCGCCCGATGTGCTCGATGTGCTCCCACGCCTTGGCCACGACCGTGGTCGGCTCGACCAGCATCCCGACGTCTTCCAACGACGGGTCGAGGCGTACCGCGTAGTCGGCCTCGACGGTCCACCGCTCCGAGCCGTAGCCGTGGATCTCCTTGATGCCGTGCTCGCGGTACCGGCCGTTGCGGCACATGTCGAACTCACCGTGCGCACACGCGCCGCACGGCACCGGATCGGGCCGCCGTACGACGCCGACGACCAGGTCACCGGGGTCGAACCCGCTCCCGGCGGGCGCCTCACGGACCCGGCCGAGCGACTCGTGGCCGAGGATGAGGCGTTCCTCGCCGGCCGGCGCCCAGCCGTACTGCCCGCCGGCGATCTCCCGGTCGGTGCCGCACACGCCGAGCGCGAGCCCGTCGACGAGCAGCTCGCCCTCCCCCGCCACCGGATCGGGCGCTTCCGTCACGGCGAGCGAGCCGGCCTGGCGCGGCACGATGGTCAGAGCACGCATGATGATCCCCTCCGCGCGACATCATCCCGGATCGCCGAACTTAATGCCCACGGAGTAGGGGGATGGCCGACTTGGGGCATTCGTGACACTGATCGGCGAGCGTCCCGGCGCCGGGCCGTCGCTCCTCCGCTGCCACGGGCGACTCCAGGACTCTCGCCTCTGGGCGACTCCGACCCGGCCGCGGTCATGCCGTCCGTCCTCCGGCAGGTCCGTACCGGCGCGCGGTGCTCCTCGGCCACGCGCGAGGGCGGCCCGGAGGTCGGCGCGGTGCACCGGACCCTGCCCGGTCTGTTCGAGCAGTGGGTGGGTGCTGTGGCCTTTCCTGGTTCATGCAGAATTTCACCGGCACGCACGCCCTCGGCATCCGTACGGACGGTGTCATCTGGACCGCCACCGGAAGCGGCCCTGTCGGCTTCGTCGACGCCGTGGACGTCGCGGTGGTCGCCGCCCACGCCCTGACCGGCGGCCCTGCCCCGGGCACCGACCCGGTCCTCACCGGACCGGAGGTGCGACGACATCGCCGTCCCATAGCCCATCGCCGGAGCCGATGCGCGATCGGCTCGCGGCTCGGGTGCCGCCGGAGTTCGCCGCGATGCCGGTCGGCATGGACCGTTCGCCTAGGCGGCCGAGGACCGCACCACCGACGCCGTCTGGCGCCTCTCCGGCCGCCCGCCACGTGGCTTCCGCGCGGTCGCCGCGCGAGCGATGGCATGAGGCGGATGGTGTGGCCCGGCTCACGTCCCGGCGCGGATCTCGGTGGCCGTCTGGCCGAACTCCCGTTTCAGGGCGCGGCTCAGGTGGCCGGTGTCTCGCAGGCCCCAGCGGGCGGCGATGGCCGTGGCGGTCCGGGCGGTCAGCGCCGGGTCCCGCAGGTCGCGGCGGATGCGGACCAGGCGCTCGTACCTGACCCACGCGGCGAAGGTGATGCCCCGCCGCCGGAACCGCTCGTGCAGGTAACGCGGGGAGATCGCGAACCGGCGGGCGACCGACTCGACGCACAGCCCGGGATCGCCCAGGTCGGCGAGGACGTGGGCACGGATCCGGTCGACCAGGTCGGTCGTCGCGCCCGCGCCTTCGGTCGTGATCCCGGTGGTCGTGATCCCGGTGGTCGTGATCCCGGTGGTCGTGATCCCGGTGGTCGTGATCCCGGTG
>NZ_JBHLZP010000677.1:0-2325 GCF_042429965.1 Actinoallomurus acaciae | reverse complement strand
GGTCGTGATCCCGGTGGTCGTGATCCCGGTGGTCGTGATCCCGGTGGTCGTGATCCCGGTGGTCGTGATCCCGGTGACGGCCGTGACCAGCATGCAGATCAGCGCGTCCGCCAGGTGCGCGCCGGCCGTGCCGGGCAGGTCGGTGAGGTGGTCGGCCAGTCTGGACAGGAAAGCGGCCAGGATCGCGCGCATCCCGGACTCGCACGGCTGCGGCACCGCCGCATGGCGGCGGAGCAGGCCGGCGGCCGCGCCCAGCGCGGTCCCGGGCAGAACGACGACCACGACGTCACGGGCGTTGATGACCGCGGGGTCGTAGGGCCGGTCATGATCGAAGACGACGAGGTCGCCCGGCCTGGCCTGAGGTCTGCGCTCGTCCCGTACGGCCTCCGCCAGGCCGCCGTGGTACAGCGCCACCGTGACCGGGTCGCGGTCGGCGGCGCTGATCCGGCGCACCGCGTCCGCCACCAGGCTCGGCAGGCCGCGGACGCGGGCGACGATCACCCGGCCGGCCCGCATCGTCACCACGTCCGCCCGCGGGTCGGCGTGCGGGGGCGCGACGCCTCGCGTACGTGCCAAGGCCGATGACACTGAGGGACTCCTTGATCTTCCGTCGCGCGAGGCGGGGGGACGGCGAGGGGATCATCATCGGCGGGTGCGGACGCACCGTCATCGGTAGTCCTACCGAGTCCGATACCGATCCGGGCCTTCGCCGCGAAGCCGTCTCGAAGCCGTATATCGCCGACGGCCGGGGCACTCCGCACTACCATCGACCTCGACTCATCACCCGGACGGAGACGAAGGCGAGCGGGCGGACATGACCGGATCCGCGGAGCCGAGCTGGCGTGGCGGATACGTCCCCGCCGAGCTGAACCGCTTCGTCGGGCGGCGGGAGCTTCTCGGGTCCGCCCGGGCGAGGCTGGCCGATCCGCGGCTGCGCCTGCTGTCGCTCACCGGCGGAGGCGGCACCGGAAAGACCCGGCTCGCCGTCCATCTCGGCCACGCCGTCCGCCGGTTCTACGCGGACGGGGTCTGGTGGGTCGACCTCGTGTCCGTCACCGACGACGGCATGGTGGGGCGGGCCGTGCTGGACGCGCTGCCCGTCGACGACATCTCCTCCGCGGACTCCGGCCAGGTGCTGACCGCCGCCCTCGCCGGCCGCGAGGCCCTGCTCATCCTCGACAACTGCGAGCATCTCGCGGCGGGCGTCGCCTCGCTGGTGGTCCGGCTCCTCACCCGATGCCCCCGGCTCCGGATCCTCGCCACGAGCCGCTTCCCGCTCCGCTGCCAGGGCGAGCACCTGCTCGACGTGCCCCCGATGGACACGCCGTCCGACCCCGACCATGCCGTGGCCGGCGAGTACGAGGCGGTACGCCTGTTCGAGGAGCGGGCCGCGGCGGTGCGGGAGGGCTTCACCGTGGGCGCGGGCAACGCGGCGGACGTCGGACGCCTCGTACGGCTGCTGGACGGCATCCCGCTGGCGATCGAACTCGCGGCGCCGCTGGTCCGCTCGATGGCGCTCCCCGAGATCGTGTCGGCGCTGTCGGCGTTCCGGCTCGGCCTCCTGACCGACGGGCCGGACCACCCCGGCCACCACCGGACGCTCTGGCACACCTTCGAGTGGAGTCACCGGCTCTGCTCGCCGGACGAGCGGCTGCTGTGGGCGCGGCTGGCGGTGTTCGCGGGCGGCTTCACCCTGGAGGCCGCGGTCGCCGTCGCGGGCGATGACCGGCTCCCGGGCGAGCGGATACCGGCGCTCCTGCGCGCGCTCGTCGCCAAGAGCGTGGTGACCGCCGACACCGACACCGCGCCTACTCGCTACTCCATGCTGGCGACGTTGCGCGAGTACGGCCTGGCACGGCTGCGCCGGGCCGAGGAGCCACGGCCGGACCTGCCGGGTGAGGAGATCGCGACGCGGCGGCGGTTCGGCCGCTACTACCGCGAGCAGGCCACGCGCCACGGCGCGCGCTGGTACGGCCCCGACGAGGGTCGCTACCTCTGGGAGGCGGCCCAGGACCTCCCCAACTACCGGGCCATCCTCGACCGGTGCGCCGACGCGGCCACCGTCGGCGAGGCGGAGGCCGGAGCGGAGATCGCGAGCGCCCTCACCACCCTGCGCCTGTGGTTCTTCGCCGGGACGCTCGGCGAGGGCCTGCGCGCCCTGCTGCGCACCGACGAGGCGCTGCGGCGCACCGGTGGCCCGTCCGCCGCCCGGCTCACCGTCCTGGCGAAGGCCGGCTGGATGGCGCTGTGCCTGGGCGAGGACACCACGGCCGCGGAGCTGCTGACGGACTGCCGGTCGCTGGCGGAGCCGGCGGCGGAGGAGCC
>NZ_JBHLZP010000676.1:0-3741 GCF_042429965.1 Actinoallomurus acaciae | reverse complement strand
GGGTTCGTCGGCGCGATCGCGATCTCGGTGCCGGTCCGCCGGTTCGCCTCGTCGGTGGCCGACGCCGACCGGCTCGGGCGGATCGCGCGCCGCGTCGCCCGCGCCGTCGCGCTCTGAGCCCCCTATCACCATCTGAAATCCACGACGTTGCCGCCGCCCGGCGCCCGATGGACAGTGGCCGGGAGACGTCAGGGAGGCCCGCATGGACGATCGGCTCAGGCTGGATCTCCACCGGATGATGGTGCTGATCCGCACGTTCGAGGGGGCGATCCTCCGCGAGTACCACGCGGACAAGAAGCCGGCGTTCGACATCGGCGCGGGCGCCATTCCGGGGGAGATGCACCTGTCCGCCGGGCAGGAGCCCGCCGCGGCCGGGATCTGCGCCCACCTCACCGCCGGCGACGCGGTGACCGCGACGCACCGGCCGCACCACTTCGCCATCGCCCACGGCGTCGACCTGCGCGCGATGACGGCGGAGATCTTCGGGCGCGTCGGCGGGCTCGGGCGCGGGCGGGGCGGGCACATGCACCTGTTCGACCCGGCCACGCACTTCTCCTGCTCCGGCATCATCGCCGAGGGCTGTCCGCCGGCCCTCGGGCAGGCGCTGGCGTTCCGGCGGCGCGGCACCGACCGGATCGCGGTCGCCGTCACCGGCGAGGGTGCGGCGAACCAGGGCGCCTTCCACGAGTCGCTCAACCTCGCGGCCCTGTGGAGGCTGCCGGTCGTGTTCGTCGTCGAGGACAACGACTGGGGCATCTCCGTGCCCCGCAGCGCCTCCACCTGCGTCACCTCCAACGCCGACCGCGCCGCCGGATACGGCATGCCGGGGGAGCGGGTGGAGGACAACTCCGTCGAGGCCGTGTACGAGGCCGCCGGCCGGGCCGTCGAGCGGGCCCGCGCCGGGCACGGGCCCAGCCTCATCGAGGTGCACACGCTGCGCCTGTGGGGGCACTTCGAGGGCGACGCACAGGCCTACCGCTCCGACCTGGAAGGTGTCCCGGGGCGCGATCCGATCCCGACGTACGAGGCGGCGCTGCGCGACCGCGGCCTGCTCGACGACGACGAGATCGAGCAGGCGCGGAAGGCGGCGAGCGAGCGCGTCGAGGACGCCATCGCCTTCGCCCGAGCCGGCGCCGAGCCGGACCCGGCGACCGCCCGCGACCACGTCTTCGCCCCCTGAGGAGAGACCATGACGCTCACCGGCACGACGACACGGCGCCTCAGCACGTCCAAGGCGATGGTCGAGGGGATCGCCCAGGAGATGGAGCGCGACCCGGACGTCTTCGTCCTCGGCGAGGACGTCGGCGCGTACGGCGGGATCTTCAGCTCCACGACCGGCCTGCTGGAGCGCTTCGGCCCCGAGCGCGTGCTGGACACGCCCATCTCCGAGACCGCCTTCATCGGCACCGCCGTCGGCGCGGCGGTCGAGGGCATGCGGCCGATCGTCGAGTTGATGTTCGCCGACTTCTTCGGCGTCTGCATGGACCAGATCTACAACCACATGGCCAAGATCCACTTCGAGAGCGGCGGGAACGTGCGGGTGCCCATGGTGCTGACCACGGCGGTCGGCGGCGGCTACTCCGACGGCGCCCAGCACTCGCAGTGCCTGTGGGGGACCTTCGCCCACCTGCCCGGCATGAAGGTCGTCGTCCCCAGCACGCCGGCGGACGCGAAGGGCCTGATGATCGCCGCGATCCGCGACGACAACCCGGTCGTCTACATGTTCCACAAGGGGATCATGGGACTGCCGTGGATGGTGAAGAACCCGCGCTCGGTCGAACCGGTTCCGGAGGAGCCGTACGAGGTGCCGATCGGCCGGGCGCACGTCGTACGGCCGGGCGCGGACGTCACGGTCGTGACGCTGTCGCTGTCGGTCCACCACGCGCTCGACGTGGCCGCCGAACTCGCCTCCGACGGCGTCGACTGCGAGGTCATCGACCTGCGCAGCCTGGTGCCGCTGGACGCCGACACGAT
The DNA here is from genome assembly GCF_042429965.1 of Actinoallomurus acaciae. Lineage (NCBI taxonomy): Bacteria > Bacillati > Actinomycetota > Actinomycetes > Streptosporangiales > Thermomonosporaceae > Actinoallomurus > Actinoallomurus acaciae. The sequence continues at coordinate 1,767 of NZ_JBHLZP010000676.1, read as the reverse complement.
CCTGGAGTCGGTCGGCCGCACGGGCCGCCTGGTCGTGGTCGACGAGGACTACCTCTCGTACGGCGTGTCGGGCGAGATCGTCGCCCGCGTGGCGGAGGCGGACCCGTCGCTGCTGCGCGCCCCCGCCGCCCGCGTGGCGGTGCCGGACGTGCCGATCCCGTACGCGCGGTCGCTGGAGTACGCGGTCCTGCCGACCCGGTCCCGGATCCGCGAGGCGATCCTGCGTACGGCGGGCGCATGACCGACGTGCTGTTCCCCCCGGTGGGCGACGCGGACGCGGAGGGCGTCCTCGCGACGTGGTTCGTGCGGGACGGCGAGCGGGTGGACGCGGGGGCGCTGATCGCCGAGGTCGCCGTGGACAAGGTCGACCTGGAGCTCACCGCCCCCGCCACCGGCGTGATCCACCTCTTGGCGGGCGAGGGCGACGTCAGACGACGGGGTGCGGTGATCGCCCGGATCGAGTGACGGAGCGCCGGTCAGGTGAAGGCGGCGCGGTGGTCGTGGACCCACGTGACGAACGTGCGGGGCGGCCGGCCGAGGATGCGCTCGACGTCGTCGGTCAGGGTCGCGTTGCCGCCGCCGGCGACGAGGCGCGCGCCGCCGACCGCGCTCTCGACGAACACCGGGTCCAGGCCCGCGCCGCGCAGGCGGTCGCGGTACTCCTCCGGGGACAGCTCGGCGGTCGCGACGGTACGGCCGAGGGCCTCGCCCAGTCGCGCGGCCATGTCCGGGACGCTCAGCGTCTCCGGACCGGTCAGGGTGTGGACGTGTCCGTCGAGGTCCGGTGAGGTCAGGGCGCGTGCCGCGACCTCGGCGACGTCCCGCGGGTCGACGACGCCCTGCGCGCCGTCGCCCATCGGGTTCGGGACCGGGGTGCCGGCGCGGATCGCGCCGGCCCAGCCCAGGACGTTGGAGGCGAAGCTGGACGGCCGCAGCACCGCCCACGCCAGGCCGCTCGACCGTACGGCCCGTTCCCCGGGAAGATGCCGGTCGCCGACGCCCGGGTGGTCGCCCGTGCCGATCGCCGACAGCTTGACCACCCGGTGCGCGCCCGACGCGCGCGCCGCCGCGAGGATCGCCTCGTCGTGCCGTTCCACCCAGGGCCCCGGCGCGCTCAGCATGAACACGGCCTCGGTGCCCTTCGCCGCGTCCGCCAGCGACGACGGGTCGTCGAGGTCTCCCCGTACGACCTCCACCCCGGCGGGCGGCGACGCCACCTTGGCGGGGTCGCGCGTCATCGCGCGGGTCCGTGCGCCGCCCGCCGCCAGCAGCCGGACCACTTCTTTGCCGATGGTGCCCGTGGCACCCGTGACCAGGATCATGAGCACTACGCTGCCAGCGCCCCCACGGGCCGAGCTTGGAAAAATCGGCGGTACCGTCAGGCCATGACCAGCGCGTTGATCGAGGACGCCCACGATCTCAGCGGCGGCACCGGCGACCGGCTCGTGCACGTCCCGGACACCGCGACCGCGGTGGTGTTCCGCACGACGGCGGACGGCCGCGGCGACCTGGTCGTGGTGGGCCCGCGCACCCGGGCCGCCTACTTCGCCGGCAAGGACCTGCCGCTCTGCCTCCGGGTGCGCCTGCGGCCCGGTACGGCCCGGCCGCTGCTGGGGGTGCCGATCAGCGCACTGGTGGACCGGACGACGCTGCTCGCCGAGCTGTGGGGCGACGCCGCCGTCCGCCTCGAACGCCGGCTGACCCGCCTCGACGGCGACCGCCGCCTCATCCTCGAGCAGCTGGAGACGGCCCTGCGCGCCCGGATGC
>NZ_JBHLZP010000675.1:0-3749 GCF_042429965.1 Actinoallomurus acaciae | reverse complement strand
GCGGCGCGGTGTCGTGGCCCCGGCTGGTCGCCGACGCGGCCGCGCTGTCGGCCGCGGCCGTGCTCGCCCCGCTCGCGGGCTCGTTCGACCCGGTCGCGTATGAGGAATTTCGTGCTCGGCGCCCGTCTTCACCGGGAAGAGGGCGCGATGCCGCCGGTGCGTGATGACGCCCGCAGCCGTGCGGTGCGATAGTGGCCGCTGCCTAACAGAATCCTTAGCCTCTTTGGCTTAGGATCGTCAAGACCCCGGACACCCAACACGGTTGAACCGATCAGCCGTACCCCTTTGGGTAGCTTTGTGAACTCCGGCGGGTCGCGGGGGATGGATGAGCGACATTAACGACGTCATCAGGGGCTGGGGAGCCCGAAATGTCTGACAAGCCAGTAAATAACGGTGACGCGAACCTGTCGGCGGGCGGCGACGGCTCGCGGCGGGAGCAGGACGAGGACGACGCGGCCACACGCGATGGCCGCGATGACGAGGTCACGGGCGGTGCCGACGAGGACGCGGCGAACGAGACGCCGGTGAGCGACTCCGCGGCCGATGAGGAGACCCCGGCCGACGACTCCGGCCCGGCGGAGGCCGTCGAGGAGACTCCGGCCGCCGACGCACACGGCAAGGACGACGAGCGGGACGAAGACGACCGGCGCGGCGACACGCACGAACGCGAACTCGCCGACGACAACGGCGAAAAGGAAAAGGACGACGACGCGGCCGCCGCGAAGACCCCTTTGAACGGCGGCGCGGACGACCCCCTCTCCCCCGGCTCCGCGGACAAGCCCGTTCCGGCCGACGCGACCAAGCCGGTCATCATCCCGCCCGACGACGGCAACGACGACAAGGACGACAGGGCGGGCGAGGCCGAGGACCGGCCGCAGGGCGTGCGCCTCGCGGCCGCCTCCCGCAAGGACCAAGCGGGAAAGCCGGAAAAGGGGCCCAAGAAACCGCAGGACCGCCGCATCAAGTACGCGCGGCGCGCGGCGTACGTGCTCGGCGTGCTGGTGCTGCTGCCCATCATCGGCTTCATCGTCGTCTACCTGATGACGCCGGTCCCCAGCTCGGCCCAGCCCACCGCCAAGGCGCAGCAGTCGGTGTTCTACTACAGCGACGGCAAGACGGTCATCGCACGCACCGGCGCGTTCGACCGCCGCCCGGTCGACCTGAAGACCGTCCCCCCTCAGGTGCGTGACGCGGTCATCTCGGCGGAGAACCGCAGCTTCTACAGCGACTCGGGCGTGTCGGTGAAGGGCTCGGCGCGCGCGGTCTGGGCGACGCTGACCGGCGGTTCGATGCAGGGCGGCTCGACCATCACCCAGCAGATGGTGCGCAACTACTACAGCGGCCTCTCCCAGCAGCGCACCGCGGGCCGGAAGCTCAAAGAGATCATGATCGCGCTGAAGGTCTCGCGCGAGAAGAACAAGGACTGGATCCTCCAGCAGTACCTCAACACCATCTACTTCGGCCGCGACGCGTACGGCATCGAGTCGGCCGCGCAGGCGTACTACGGCAAGGACGTGCAGGAGCTCACCCCCGCCGAGGGCGCCTACCTCGCGGCGGCGATCCAGGTGCCGACCTATGCCAGCGACCCCACCCTTCCGGGTGCCCGGTCGTACATGCAGTCGCGGTGGCAGTACGTCGTCAGCGGCATGGTCCAGATGGGCGCCGTCACCCCGCAGCAGGCCGCGACGATGAAGTTCCCCGCCCCGGCCAAGCAGAAGGCGAAGTCCATCTACTCCGGTGACAAGGGCTACATGGTCAGCCTGGCCAAGGCCGAGCTGCGCCGCATGGGCTACACCGACAACCAGATCAACATGGGCGGGCTGAAGGTCCGGACGACCTTCAACAAGGACCTCATGGCCGCCGCGCGGCAGGCGGTCAAGCAGAACATGCCGACCGGCACGTCGAAGAAGATCCTCACCGGGCTGGTGTCGGTCGACCCGGACAGCGGCGAGGTCAACGCCTTCTACGGCGGCAAGAACTACGTCGACGTGCAGTTCAACAACGCCTTCGACGCGAAGGTGCAGGCGGGTTCGGGCTTCAAGCCGTACGTGCTCGCCGCCGCACTAGCCGACGGCGAGAGTCTGAACACCTACGTCGACGGCAGTTCGCCGCAGACGTTCGCCGGAGTCGCGCTGCACAACGACGAGAACGAGAACTTCGGCATGGTCAACCTCGTCACCGCGACGCAGGACTCCATCAACACCGCGTACGTCAACCTCGGCCAGAAGGTCGGCCTGAGCAAGGTGGTGTCGATGGCGGAGAAGGCCGGCATCCCGGACGCGCAGCTCGACCCCCACAAGGACGCCGCCACGCTCCCGCTCGGCGTCGCCGACGTCAGCGTCGAGCAGCAGGCGGCGGGCTACGCGACGTTCGCCTCCGAGGGCGTCTACCACGCGCCGCACGTCATCAAGTCGGTCACCGCTCCCGGCAGCAAGACGCGCAAGGTGACCGAGGACGGCAAGCGCGTGTTCAGCACGACCGTGGCGCGCGACGCGACGTACGCGATGCAGAAGGTCGTCGACGCCGGCACCGGCACCAACGCCGGGCTGCCCGACCGGAACGCGGCCGGCAAGACCGGGACGACGAGCGATGGCAAGCAGCTGTGGTTCAACGGGTTCATCCCGCAGCTCACGGCCTCGGTCGGCATCTTCCGCAGCGACAACAAGCCGCTGTCCATCCCGGGCTACTCCTCGTACGGCGGTGACCTGCCGGCGCGGATCTGGCGTTCGTACATGGTCCAGGCCGACCAGGTGCTCGACCTGCAGCCGAAGTCGTTCGGGGCGCCGTCGGTCTACACCGGCGGGAGCGGGCGGTCCACGACCGTCCCGGTCAACCCGCGCCCGCGTCCGACCGGGTCGCGGCCGGGGAGTCCCCCGCCGGTCGTCCCGACGCATCCGATCCCGCCGCCGATCGACCCGCCCGGGGGCGGCGGTGGCGAGGATCCGCCGACGAACCCGCCGCCGACCGGCGGGACGCAGCGCGGCCTGCAACGGCACGGCCACCGGATCCAGCACCTGTACGGCTGACCCCGCACCCGCCGCCCGCGCACTCGCACCCGCCCGAAGCACCCGTCACTGGGACGCTTCGGGCGGGTGTTGTATTCTCATCGTCAGGTCATGAGCGCCAGCGTCAAGCCCCGGCTAGCTGGCCGGCAACCCTCCGTCCGTGGCGGGGTGCCCCGGGTGATGACCAGGTCCGGCGCAACCGTGCCGGACAAGCGCGGACCCCTCTGCGGGTCCCCTGGTTCCCGCTGGAGGTTACCCATGTCCCCTGCGTCCGCCCTCATCGACCTCGCCCCCGCTTCCCTCCGGGTCATCGGTCAGGACGTGCCCGTCCCCCTCGCCGACGGCCGCAGCGTTCCGTACGCCAACCTCGACTACGCCGCGAGCGCGCCCTGTCTCGAGAACGTGCGCACGGCGATCGACACCGCACTGCCCTACTACAGCAGCGTCCACCGCGGGGCCGGCCACGCCTCGCAGGTGACCACCGACCGGTACGAGCGCGCGCGGGAGACCGTGCGGACGTTCGTCGGCGCCTGGCGTCGCGACGCGGTCGTGTTCACCCGCAACACCACCGACGCGATGAACCTGCTCGCCCACGCGCTGCCGCAGGGCACCACCGTCGTCGTCTTCGAGTCCGAGCACCACGCGACGCTCCTGCCGTGGCAGCGCGGCGGCAGGGTCGTCCGGCTGCCGGCCCCGGTCTCGCCGTCGGCGGCGGTCGCCGCCGCGGACGAGGCGCTGGCCTCG
>NZ_JBHLZP010000674.1:0-3751 GCF_042429965.1 Actinoallomurus acaciae | reverse complement strand
GCCGAGGCCCGCGGCTCGTCGTGGACGCCGCCGCATGCCGCCGGACCGGCCACGATGAGCAGCGCGGCGCCCACCGCCGCGCCCACCCGCCGGAATCCCCATCTGTCGTGCCGCCCCCGTGACCCACCCATGGGATGGCATTCTGCCGGAGAGTCCGGGCCCGCATCCGGGTATCGGTTCACCAAGGGCACTCTCATGAGGCGGCGGCGGATGAACGACACCTTCCGGCTGGGCCGGATCGTCGGCGTGCGCGTCGGCGTCAACTGGACCGTCCTCGTCGTCTTCACTCTCCTGTCGTACGGCCTGGCCGCCGACCGTCTGCCCCAGTCCTACAAGGGCCTGCACCCGGTCGTGTACGTCCTCGGCGGCCTGTTCACCGCCGCGGCGTTCATGGCGTCACTGCTCGCGCACGAACTGGCGCACGCGATCGTGGCGCGCCGCAACGGGCTGACCGTCGACGGCATCACCCTGTGGCTGCTGGGCGGGGTGGCCCGGTTCGAGGGCGAACCGGACAGCCCGGGGGCGGAGTTGCGGATCGCGGGGGCCGGGCCGCTCGTGAGTCTACTGCTGGGAGTGGTGCTGGCCGGCGCGTCCGCGGTCCTGCTGCTGGCGGGCATGACCGGCATGGTCGCCGGATGCCTGGCCTGGCTGGCGGCGATCAACGTCGTGCTGGCCCTGTTCAACGTCATCCCGGCGGCGCCGCTGGACGGCGGACGGCTCGTGCACGCCCTGCTGTGGCGGCTGTCCGGCGATCGGACGAAGGCGACGCTGCGCGCCGCCCAGGCCGGCCGCGGGTTCGGCTGGGGGGCGATGGTGGCCGGGTTCTACGTGTCGCTGTGGACCTTCAGCGGCCTGTGGCTCATCGTCATCGGCTGGTTCCTGATCGCCGCGGCCGGGATGGAGGCGGGCCAGGCCCGGGTGATCGCCCGTCTGGAGGGCATCACGATCGGCCGGATCATGACGCCGGACCCCTTCACGGTGTCCGGCTCGATGACGGCGGCGGAGTTCTCGCGGGAGATGCTCCCCCGTCACCGCCACAGCGCCTACCCGCTGGTGGAGGAGGGCGTCGTCCGCGGCATCGTGACCGCCGAGCGGATCGGCGAACAGGACCCGGGCGCACCCGTCGCCGCGGTCGTGGAGGAGGCCGGGCGCACCACGGCGCACACGCCGCTGGCGGAACTCCTGCCCCGCCTGACCCGCGAGCGCCTGCTGGTCTTCGACGGCGAGCGTCTCGTCGGCATCGTCACCCCCCGCGACCTGACCCGCGCGCTCGAACGCCTGCCGGTTCGCTAGCCGCCGCGAAGGACACCCGTTCCACGCGGCCGGGCCGGAGCGACCCGCCACGAGTTCACGTCGAACACATGTTCTAGCATGAGGGGATGCGCTGGGACGCCTTGTCACTCGACGGCCAGGAGCCGGGCCTGTTCGGGCAGCCGGTCACGGTCGACACGCCGGAGTTCCGCGGGATCACCTTCCACGAGATCCGCGCCAAGTCGATCATCAACAAGGTGCCGGGCGCCTCTCGCGTGCCGTTCACCTGGACGATCAACCCGTACCGGGGCTGCAGTCATGCGTGCGTTTACTGTCTGTACGGCGAAACGCCGATCCTCATGGCGGATGGGCGCACCAGGCCGATCCGTGACGTGCGCGCCGGCGACGCGATCTACGGCACCGAGGTCAGGGGAGGCCGCCGCCGCTACGTGGTGACCGAGGTGCTGGCGCACTGGAAGACGGTCAAGCCGGCGCACCGCGTCCGCCTGGCGGACGGCACCGAGCTCATCGCCGGCGGCGACCATCGCTTCCTGACCGAGCGCGGCTGGAGACATGTCACGGGCGCGGGAGGACGCCCTCACCTGACACGCGACAACGCGTTGACGGGGACGGGCGGGTTCGCCGCTCCCCCGAAGCAGGACGCGGACTACCGGCTCGGCTACCTGAGCGGACTGCTGCGCGCAGACGCGACCGGTCATGAGGTCCTGCCTGCGGCCGGTCCGAAGGCCCTGCGCCGCGCGCGGCGCCTCCTCGCGGATCTCGGTGCCGCCACCGATGTCGGGCGCCTCATCGCCCGGCCCGGCATCGCGACGGACGAATGGCGGAAGGGATTCCTCGCCGGCGTCTTCGACGCCGGCGGAGGCCGCGCGGGCGGGGTCCTCCCCATCTCCGGCCCCGGCACCGTCCGTGCGATCACCGGCGACCTGGAGCACTTCGGGTTCGAGCACGCCGTCGAGACCGCCGGGCGATCGCCGAGCGCCGTCCGGCTGCGAGGCGGGCTCGCCGAACACCTGAGGTTCTTCCACCTGACCGACCCCGCCATCACCCGGTGGCGCGGCATCGAGGGCGTCGCGCTCGAGAGCGGCGCGAGGCTGGGCGTCGCGTCCGTCGAGGCGATCGGCCTGGACGTGCCGATGTACGACATCACCACGGGGACGGGCGACTTCATCGCGAACGGCGTCGTCTCGCACAACTGCTTCGCCCGGGGCACCCACCGCTACCTGGACTTCGACACCGGCCACGACTTCGACTCCCAGATCGTGGTGAAGGTCAACGCCCCCGAGCTCGTGCGCCGGGAGCTGGCCGCGCCCAAGTGGGCCGGTGAGCACATCGCGATGGGCACCAACGTGGACTGCTACCAGCGGGCCGAGGGCCGCTACCGGCTGATGCCGGGCATCATCGAGGCGCTGCGCGACCACGCCAACCCCTTCTCGATCCTCACCAAGGGGTCGCTGATCCTGCGTGACCTGCCGCTGCTGGAGGAGGCCGCCGAGCGCACCGAGGTGGGCGCGGCCGTGTCGGTCGGCTTCGTCGACAAGGAGCTGTGGCGGCTGATCGAGCCGGGCACGCCGAGCCCGCTCAAGCGCCTTGAGGTGTGCGCCACGCTCGTCGAGCACGGCATCGGCTGCGGCGTGCTGATGGGCCCGATTCTGCCGTACCTGTCCGACACGCCCCGCCAGTTGGAGGCCGCGGTCAAGCGCATCGCCGAGGCCGGCGCGTCCTCGGTGTCGGCGATCGTGCTGCACCTGCGCCCGGGCGCCCGCGAGTGGTTCATGCGCTGGCTGCGCGACTACCGTCTTGAACTGGTCGCCCCGTACGAACGGCTGTACGGGCGCGGCGCGTACGCGTCAAAGGACTACCAGCGGCGCATCTCCGCCAAGGTCGCCCGGCTGGCCGAAGAACACGGCATCGGGGGCCGCCGCAACCCCCGCCGCCTGTCCGCCCCGCCTCCCCCGCCGGCCGCGCCTCAGCCGGTCGCCGAGCAGCTGCCGCTGCTGTGAATCGGTAGGGTGAGGCCGCGTGGAGGTCTATGAGCGCCGCGCCGGGGAGAACGGCGAGCTGGTGCTGCGCGGCAACGGCCGGCACTTCGAGATCATCAGCAACGGCGTGTTCCTCATGGACACCCGCGCCGGAGAGTCCGAACGCCTGCTGGTCCGCGCCCCGCTCCACCGCCTCGCGCGGCCCGCGGACGTCCTCGTCGGCGGGCTGGGCGTGGGCTTCACCCTCGCCGAGGCGCTGCGCCACACCGGCGCGCGCTCGGTCACCGTCATCGAACGCGAGCCGGCAGTCATCGGCTGGCACGAGACCCACCTGCGGCCCTTCTCCGGCGGCGCCCTGTCCGACCCGCGCGTGCGCGTCGAACACGCCGACCTCGCGGCGTGGCTGCGCGCGAGCACGGCCGCCTTCGACGTGATGTGCCTGGACATCGACAACGGCCCCGACTGGACCGTCACCGAGGGAAACGCCGCCCTGTAAGATC
>NZ_JBHLZP010000673.1:0-3754 GCF_042429965.1 Actinoallomurus acaciae | reverse complement strand
GGGCCGGCCAAGGACGGAACGGGCGGCGGGCGGGAGCCCGCGTCCGGCGCCGGCAAACGGGACACCGGCGGCGCGGAGGGCGGCGCCCGGCAGGCGCCACCGCTGTGGTCCGGGAAGTCCCGCGAGGAGGCGCCGGCCATGCCGTTCTGGCTGCGCCCGGTGAAACGCGACGACGGCGAAGAGTGAGCTACCGATGGATCTGACGGACCGTCAGCGCAAGTGGCTGTTCGGGGGACTCGTCGTCGTGCTGGCGGCGGTCGGCGTGTTCCTCACGATCGGTGGCAGCGGACGGCACCACGGCGCGCGCGCCGAGCACGCGAGCACGCCCACGCCGAGCACCCCGCCGTCCACGAGCAGCAGCGTCCCGCCGGTGAGCGGGCCGACTCCCTCGCCCGGCTCGTACGACATCTACTCGCTGCTGCCGTTCACGCAGAAGGACTTCACCACCGCGGCGGACGTCGCGCGCCGCTTCACCGCCGCCTACGGCACCTATCGGTTCGACGAGGACCCGCAGGCGTACCTCGACCGGATGCGCAACCTGGTCACCTCCGACGTGTTGAACCAGCTTCAGCAGGGGGCCGCGGCGCCGGGGGTCATCGCCCAGCGCAAGCAGGACCAGGAGAGCTCCACGTGCGACGCCACGCTGGACTCGATCCGGGACATGTCCAAGGACCAGCTCATCTTTCTCGCGACCGGAAAACAGCACATCACCAAGGGAGGAAAGACAAGCGACTCCAGCCAGCAGTACGCCGTCACGATGGCGCGTTCCGGCGGCGGCTGGGTGGTCTACGCGTTCGCACCGGCAGACGTAGGTGATAAGTGAGAGGCAGGAAATGAAGCTTCGCCGGCGCCTGAGGAGGATCGGCAGCGGCTTCGGGGGGCGCAAGAACAGCCGTCGCTTTGTCTCGCTTCATCGTTTCGCCCGTACGGACCGTGGTGCGGTCCGCCTACCGATCGTCATCATCGCGGGAAGCGCCGCGATGTTCCTGATGAGCCTCGTGGCGATCCCGCTCTTCTTCGGCGCCAACCAGCTGTACCAGGGGGCCGCCGGCGGAGGGGACTGTACCGACACCTCCGGAGCCGCCACGCAGCCCCAGGAGTCCGGAGACGCCAACAGCATCCCGTCGAACTACCTCGCGCTGTACAAGAAGGCCGGCCAGCAGTACGGCATCCCCTGGAACGTCCTCGCCGGCATCGGATGGGTGGAGACCCACCACGGGACGCTCAAGTCCCCTGGCGTGCTCAGCGGAGAGAACTTCGCGCACGCGGGCGGGCCGATGCAGTTCATCCCCGGTACCTGGAAGATCTTCGGCGTCGACGGCAACAACGACGGGAAGAAGGACCGCTACGATCCCGCGGACGCCATCCCCGCCGCCGCGCGTCTCCTCAAGCACGACGGCGCGCCCACCCACATGCGCTCGGCGATCTTCGCGTACAACCACCTGGTCTCGTACGTGAACAACGTGCTGTCGGCGGCGCAGAGGTACGCGAACGGAAGCTTCAACGTCGTCCAGGCCAACGGCCCGACCTGCGTCGACATGAACGGCGCCCCCGCCGCCCCGAACGCCGTCGTCGCGAAGGTCATCACGTTCGCCAAGGCCCAGCTCGGCAAGCCGTACGTCTACGGGGCCGTCGGCCCGGACAGCTTCGACTGCTCCGGCCTGACGATGACCGCCTACCGAACCGCCGGCGTCACCATCCCCCGGCTGTCCGACGCGCAGTACTGGTGGGGTGCGTCGGTACCCAAGGGCCAGGAGCAGCCGGGCGATCTGGTCTACTTCGACTACAAGCACGGCCACAGCGGGCCGGGTCACGTGGGCATCGTCTACAACCCTCAGAAGGGCATCATGATCGTCGCCCCGCACACCGGCGACGTGGTGAAGCTCCAGAGCTACAAGAGCTATCCCGGCGGGGCGGTCGGCTTCACCCGGCCGACGGCGCACAACGGGCACAACGGTCCGACGAAGCGACTCTGACGGCGGGAGACACATCTCCGCGAGAGTGGCCGGTGCCGGATCGGCCCGCATGGGCCGACACGGCCGCGGTACGGTCACCGGCGGCGTGGTGCGCTGGTCCGTCGCCCCCGGAGGGTGCTCGCTCGCCGCGCCGTCCGGGGGTCTCCGCGTGTCGGCGATGTGGTGACGGCCGGGGCACTGGTGAGGTTGGAGCGACTGCATCGCGGCCGGGGCGTCGCGGGATCGAAGGAGGTGGGCCGGCATGCGCGGTCTTGTCGTCGGGGCGGCGATCATCGCCGGTGGCCGGCTTCTGGCGGCACAGCGGGCGGCACCGCCCGAACTGGCGGGAGGCTGGGAGCTTCCCGGCGGAAAGGTCGAGCCCGGTGAGACGGACGAAGAGGCGCTCACCCGCGAGTGCCGTGAGGAACTCGGTATCGGGGTCATCGTCGGACGGCGAATCGGGGACGACTGGCCGCTCCACAACGGTTATGTCATGCATGTCTGGACCGCCACGATCGCGAAGGGCGAGCCGGAGGCGCTCGAGCATTCCGATCTGCGCTGGCTGAGTGAGGCGGAGCTGTTCGACGTGCCGTGGTTGCCGGGCGACCTGCCCGTGCTCGAGGCGGTACGTGCGCACCTCAAGGAGTCTTGATGATCGTTGCCTTTTCCGTGACACCGCTGGGCGTCGGTGAGTCGGTGGGGGAGTACGTCGCCGACGCGGTGCGCGTCGTGCGGGAGAGCGGGCTGCCCAACCAGACCGACGCGATGTTCACCAGCATCGAGGGCGAGTGGGACGAGGTCATGGACGTGGTCCGCCGAGCGGTCGACGCGGTCGCCGCCCGGGCGCCGCGGGTCAGTCTCGTGCTCAAGGCCGACGTGCGCGAGGGGGTGTCGGAGGGCCTGACCTCCAAGGTCGAGACGCTCGAGCGGCATCTCGGCGCCGGTTCATGAAGGAGAGGGCGACGGGTCGGCCGCCGAGGCCTTGATCAGCGCGAGCACCTCCGGTCGCACGAGATCGGAGATCCGGTCGTACGGAACGGTGATCACGGTCTCCGCGCACGCCCAGAAATAGCCCAGCAGCGGAGGCATGACGTCGAACTGGAGGCCCGTCCCCGTCGGCATCAGATCGAGCACCCGGGTCTCCTTGTCGTCATTGTCGAGGGTGCGGGGGCTCAGGGTGTCCTGGCCGGACCTCTCGCTGCCGTCGCAGAGTTTCCGGCCGGGAGCGGCGCCGGCGATGCGCCGTTCGAGGTCGGCCAGGCCGGATCGGGTGACGGCCTCGGGCCGGAGGATGTCCGATGCCCTGAGCCGCCGGCCGGTGGTGAGGTCGACGGTGACGGCGCGCGTGGTGCCCAGATCGAACGGAGTGAGCGGCGCGTTGTGGGCCGTGAAGACGTAGCGCGCCGCCACCAGCCGAGGGCCGCGCAGCCCGAGCTCGATGCCTGTCGCGACCGCCGGGTTCTTCAACCCGATGCCCCCGGCATCCGCGACGCGGGCCACGCGGTAGCGCCGCAGTTGTTCGTCGAGTGGCGCCCGCACCTCCTGGTTCACGCGTTGTGCCACAGCCGGGTCGCGCAGGCCGTCGACACGCACGTACTTGCCCGCGACCGTGAGGGCCGGGCCCGTGTACCGCTCGGTCAACGAGGCGAACGCGATGGTGGGGCCCTTCGGCGCGGCCGGCCGGGGTGGCCGGTGGCGTTCGCGGCCGCCGCCGTGGTTCGCGATGACGAAGACGGCCGCCGCGCCGACGACGATCGCACCGACGAGGGCCGCGCCGGCCTTGGCGCCCGCGTGGCCGA
>NZ_JBHLZP010000672.1:0-3765 GCF_042429965.1 Actinoallomurus acaciae | reverse complement strand
TTAGAGGCCGTGCTTGCTTCACATCAGGAGCAACCGACTTTGCCGGGGCCCTGCCTGGGAGGGCGGGGAGTGTCCCTGGGCGGGGAGTGTCCCGGACGGCGCAGTGTCCCGGACGGCGCAGTGTCCCGGACGGCGGGACTTCGAAACACGGCCTAAACGGGCCGGCGGATCGTGGCGGCGACGGCGAGGGCTGCGACCGCGAGGACGGCGAACGCGGCGAACCCGGTGGTGTAGCCGGTCTCGGCGGGCGCGGGGCCGGAGGCCGACGCCGCGAGGACGGCCGCGGCGATCTGCGCGCCGACCGCCCCGCCGACCGTGCGCACGATGGTGTTCACGCCGGTGGCCACGCCGGTCTGCTCGGCCGGGGACGACTCGATGACCAGGTTGCCGATCGAGGCGAAGGCCAGCCCGTACCCCGCGCCGATGATCACTCCGGCGACGTAGAAGTCGGCCAGGTGTCCGTGCGCGACGGCGAGCAGAACGAAGGACACGGCGGCGCACACCGCGCCGATCCTCAGCGGTACCTGGGAGCCGACCCTGCCGCCGAGCCGGGCGGCGAAGGGGCCAGCGACCAGCATGACCAGCGCCACCGGCACCATGACCAGCCCCGCCTGCGTGGCCGAGGCGCCGAAGCCGTAACCGGCCGCGGCCGGTGTCTGCACGAACCGCGGGATCAGTGTGATCACGCCGAACATGGCCGCGCCGACGACCAGCGTCGCCAGGTTCGTCGTCGCCGGGGATCGCCGCCGCATCAGGCGTACGTCCACCAGCGGGCCGGCGGTCCGCAGCTCCACCAGCACGAAGGCCGTGGCCAGCGCGGCGGTCCCGGCGAACAGGCCGATGACGGCAGCCGAGCCCCATCCCCATGAGCGGCCCTGGCTGACCGCCAGCAGCAGGCACACCAGCGCGCCGGACAGCAAAGCGGCTCCGGGCAGGTCGACGCGGCCGGCGCCCGCGGGGGAGCCGGCCGGCAGGATGACGGCACAGGCCAGGGCGGCGACGGCGAGTACGAGCGTGCCCCAGAACAGCCAAGCCGTGCCGGGACCGTCGACCACCGGGCCGGCGACCACCATCCCGACCGAGCCGCCGATGCCGAACATCGCGCTGAGCAGGGCCACGATCCCTCGCAGCCGCGTGGCCGGCAGGGTGGCCCGTACGATGCCGAACGCCAGCGGGAACACGCCGCCCGCGACGCCCTGCAACGCGCGGCCGGCCACGAGGAGCCCGAGCGAACGGACGCCCAGCGCGCACACCAGCGTGCCGGCCGTGAAACATCCCAAGCAGACCAGCATGATCCGGCGATAGCCGAACATGTCTCCCAGCCGTCCGGCGATCGGCGTCGCCACGGAGCTGGACAGCATGAAGGCCGTCAGTACCCAGGTCACCGCGGTCGGGGAGGCGTCCAGGTCACGGCCGAGCGTGGGCAGCGCGGCGATGACGATGGTCTGGGCGAGGCTGGCGGCGAGCGCGGCGAGGAGCAGGGCCGGTACGAGCGCACGGCGCGTCTCCGGAGTCGTCATGGCATATCCCTTCATTGAGTTAGGGCAGCCTAAGTTTCGCGGACGCCTGTCCGCAAGATCTTGCGGACGATTGTCCGCGAGTACGGTTCTCTTCGTGGGTTCCTCCGATGACCGGCCCGGCGCGCCGAGGCGGCGTGCCTGGGGCAGCCTCAGCCGGGCGCAGATCGTGGAGACGGCGCTAGCCATCGCGCGTGCCGAGGGTCTGGATGCGCTGACGATCCGCCGGCTGGCCGCGGACCTCGGCGCCTCCCGGATGGCGCTGTACCGGCACGTCGCCGACAAGGACGCCCTGGTCGGCCTCGTGATGAACGCCATCGCCGAGCACGACCTCGTACCGCCCGGCATCGACGAGGGACCGTGGCCCCACCGGCTGCGGCTACTGGCCGCCGGGATGCGCCGCGAACTGGCCGCCTACCCGGGCATGGTCGAGGTGCTGATGACCCAGGAGCACAGCCACGGCCCGGGCGCGCTACGCCTGGTGGAGACCATCCTGACGATCCTCGCGGACGCGGGACTGGACGAGCGCCAGGCCGCCCGCCACTACATGATCTTCATCGACCTGGTACTGGGCCGCCTCGATCGCGAACTGCACGGCGACCCCATCGGCCGGCACCGCACCGCAAGCCTGGTGGCTTCGTGGGAGGAGAGCGACTATCCACGGCTGCGCGCCGCAGCACCCCACCTGCGGGAGGCCGACGTGGAGGAGATCTTCGACGCCGAGCTGGACATGCTGATCCACGCCATCGAGGCCGCCGCCCGTTAGGGCTCGACGTCACCGCTGACGGATCGCCCGGCCATGCCGAATGAGAGATCCTGCGCCCAGGAGCCGTTCGTCGGTCATCGGCTGAGCCGAATTCGCCGCCGGCGGGTGAGGACTGTTTCCGCTTGGAGCCGCCGCCTGCGACGTGCAGCCTCTCGCGACGGACAGGGACTGCGGAGCAGACGCTGGCGCGGGCCCCGAGAACCGCCGACGAGGCCTGATCCGGTCGGCGGTACCGTGCAGCCACTCAGGCCGAGACGATGGCGTGGCAGGCGCCGTACGAGTCGACCCGGGCACGATCCGGCCCGCGCGGGCGCGGATCGCGGTCCCTGCCTGCCCCAGCCCCAGCCGCAGCCGCCGGTCCGGGGTCCTGTCGGTCCGGAGCCCTCCCGCCCGGGGGCCTCCATCCCACTCACATTGTCCAGTGCTTGGATCCGTCGTGGGAAGGTGCCGGCCCGGCTGTGGATAAGCCCACCTCGCCTGCCTCGCCCCCGTCTCGACCCCTCCTCGGCGCGTCGAGGGGGTCCGGTGGCTCGTACAGTTTTCGGCATGGGCATGGTGAACACGCTCGGGTTGGTGTTGCACCCGAAGCGCGATTCGAAGGTCGCCATCGATGCGATCCTCAAGTGGGCCTCCAGCCGGGACGGGACGGTTCTCGGGCTGCCCGAAGAGATCGGCCGGATCGACTGCAGTGCGGTCGCGGTGCCGCCCGAGGAGATGATCGAGCGGGCCGATCTGCTCGTCAGCCTGGGGGGTGACGGCACGATGCTGCGCACCATGCGGCTGGCAGCCGGTCCGTCCACGCCGGTGCTCGGGGTGAACCTGGGCAAGCTGGGCTTCCTCGCGGAGATCGACGTCGACGGGCTGGCCGGTGCGCTGACCGCGATCGACGCGCATCGCTACCAGGTCGAGCCGCGTATGGCGATATGCGCTGAACTACCCGGTGGGCGCATCGTGACCGCGTTCAACGACATCGCCCTGGTGCGGATCCCCGGTGACGGGCTCGCGGCGCTGTCGGTGTCGGTGGACGGTCACCCCTTCGTCCGGTACGCCGCGGATGCGGTCATCGTGGCTACCTCCACCGGTTCGACCGCTTACAGCTTCTCCGCCGGCGGTCCGATCGTCTCCCCGACGGTGGAGGGGTTTCTGGTGATCCCGGCGGCGGCGCATTCGGCGTTCAACCGGGCGATCATGTTGTCGGCCGACGAGGCGGTGGCGCTGGACCTGCTACCGGGTTCGGGGGATCTCGCCGTCGAGGTGGACGGCGGGGTCGGCGCCCAGGTGTCGGCCGGCGACCGGCTGACCGTGACCGCCCTGCCCGCGGCGGCCCAGGTCGTACGGCTGGGCGGCACGACCTTCTACGAACGCGCCCGCCGCAAACTCCGCGTCAGTGGCAGCGCCGAGGTCGACTAGTACTACATGCCTAGATCGCTCCTGGCGATCGGATCGTTTCTCTGCGTGAGCGGGTTGGGGTGTGTGACGGTG
>NZ_JBHLZP010000671.1:0-3773 GCF_042429965.1 Actinoallomurus acaciae | reverse complement strand
CCGCCGGGCGGCGGGCCTGCTCCTGGACGACCCCCGGCGCCGCGAGATGGGCCGCCGGGCGCGGGCGTGGGCCACCCAGCGGTTCGGCGCCGAGCGCCTCGTCGCCGACATCACCGGGATCTACGGGTCCATCGCCGAGGAACGGGGCTGGTGGCCCATACGACAGAAGGAGGGGGCCCGATGAAGGTCCTTGTCACCGGGGGCGCCGGGTTCATCGGCGCCAACCTGTGCCGCGAGCTCATGTGCCGGCCCGAGGTCGACCGGGTGGTCGCGCTCGACGACCTGAGCACCGGCCACGCCGACAACCTCGACGGCACCGGCGCCGAACTGGTCGAGGGCAGCATCCTCGACGCCGCCGTGCTCTCCCGGCTCGTGGCCGAGGCCGACTCCGTCGTGCACCTGGCCGCTCGCCCGTCGGTCCCCCGGTCGCTCGCCGACCCGCTGGCCAGCCACGACGTCAACGCCACCGGGACGGTCCGCGTCCTGGAGGCCTGCCGTCGCGAGGCGGTCCATGTGGTGGCCGCCTCGTCCTCCTCGGTGTACGGCTCGGTCGCGTCACTGCCCAAGCACGAGGAACTGCCGACACGACCGCTCAGCCCGTACGGGGCCAGCAAGCTCGCGACCGAGGCGTACGTCCTGGCGTACGGGACGAGCTTCGGGCTGCCGTCGCTGGCCTTCCGGTTCTTCAACGTGTACGGCCCGCTGCAGCCGGCCGGGCACGCGTACGCCGCCGTCGTGCCGACGTTCGTCGACGCGGCGATGCGCGGCGCGCCCCTCCTCGTCCACGGGGACGGGTACCAGACGCGTGACTTCACCTTCGTCGGGACGGTGACCGGGGTGCTCGCCGACGCCGTCCTGCGGCGGGTCACGAGCGACGAGCCGGTGAACCTGGCGTTCGGCACGCGGGTGTCGGTGCTGGAGCTGACCCACCGGCTGTCCGCGGTGCTGGGCACGCCCGTCGAGGTGCGGCACGGCCCTCCGCGTGCGGGCGACGTCCGTGACTCCCAGGCCTCGGACGAACGGCTCCGGCGGCTCTTTCCCGCCGCCACGGCCGTGCCCCTGGAGGAGGGACTCCGGCGGACGGTGGCCTGGTTCCGCGGGCGTCCGGTGTACGCGGCCGTGCCCTGACCGGCGCGCTCGTCTCAGTCCGCTTCAACTCATGGCAACTCGTGCAACCGGGGGACACATCATGGATCAGTCACGGGACGATCGGCTCGTCGAATGGGACCTCGTCGTCGTCGGTCTTGGCTACGTGGGAATGCCGCTCGTCCGCGAGGCGATGCGCAATGGGATGCGGGTCGCCGGGCTCGACGTCGACCCCGGCCGGATCGCCCGGCTCAACGCGGGGATCTCCCACGTGGACGACATCTCCGACGGCGAAGTCACGACGCTGCTCGCCCAGGGGTTCCACGCCACTTCGGACGACCGCGTGCTGGCCGCCGCCGACACGGTGGTGATCTGCGTGCCCACGCCGCTGGACGAGGATCGCCGGCCGGACCTGGGCGCGGTGATCGAGGCCGGCCGCATGGTCGCGGACCGGCTCGGCCCGGAGACCCTGGTCGTCCTGGAGTCGACCACGTGGCCGGGCACGACCGAGGAGGTCCTGCGCCCGCTGCTGGAGAAGAGCGGCCTGTCCGCGGGGATCGACTTCCACCTGGCCTACTCCCCCGAGCGGATCGATCCCGGCAACCCGGTCTACGACCTGCGCAACACACCGAAGATCGTCGGCGGCGTGACGAGTGCGTGCCTCGACCGCGCCATGGCGTTCTACGGCAAGCTCGTGGAGCAGGTCGTGCCGGTGCGCGGCACCCGCGAGGCCGAGATGGCCAAGCTGCTGGAGAACACCTACCGGCAGGTCAACATCGCGCTCGTCAACGAGATCGCCGTCCTGTGCGACGAGCTGTCGATCGACGTGTGGGACACGATCTCGGCGGCGGCCACCAAGCCGTTCGGCTACCAGCCGTTCCGGCCCGGCCCCGGGGTGGGCGGGCACTGCATCCCGATCGACCCCAGCTACCTGTCGCACCGGGTGCGGCGCCTGGGGCGGCAGTTCCAGTTCGCCGAGCTCGCCCAGCAGGTCAACGACCGGATGCCGGCGTACGTCGCCGAGCGGGCCACGCGCCTGCTGCACCGGCACGGCCGCTGCGCCAACGGCGCCGACGTGGTGCTGCTCGGCGTGACGTACAAGCCCGACATCGCCGACGGCCGCGAGTCGCCGGCCGAGCCCCTCGCCCGGCGGCTGCACGCCGCGCGGGCCAGAGTGAGTTACCACGACCCGCTCATCGACGACTGGGCGGCCGACGGGGTGCCCGTGCGGCGGGTCCACGATCTGGAGAAGGCGCTCGACGCCGCCGACCTGGCGATCCTGCTCCAGCCGCACCGGTCCTTCGACCTGTCACTCGTCGCGACGCGCGCGGCGCTGGTGCTGGACACCCGCGGCGTGCTGCCGCCGTCGGAGACCGTCGAGCGCCTCTGATCACATCGTCGGGTGCGAGGCGGTGTACCTGCGCTCGTCGGGCATCATGATCCATAGCGCGATGTAGACGAGGAACTGCGGGCCGGGCAGCACGCAGGAGATGATCGCGAGCAGCCGTACGGTCCAGGCGCCGAGGCCGAACCGGCGGGCGAGTCCGGCGCACACGCCACCGATGACGCGGCCCTGGCGCGGGCGGTAAAGACCGTTCATGTCGTCTTCCTCCTCAGGATGACCTGCTTCTTCTTACGTTAGGCGTGCGGGCGCCTTCGCGCGTCGCCCGCGGGGACTCATCGGGGGTCCCCCCGGAGGGGGACGGCTCATGCGGAGGTCGGAGGGAGCGGCTCCTCCTGCTACTCACGGAGGCCGATCCCGTCGACGGGGCGGGTGCGCAGGACCCGCCGGGCCGGCAGGACGGTCGCCACGACACCGATCAGCACGACACCGCCGATCACCGCGATCCACCCGCCGGGCGGGATGTACGGCGCCGCGGAGCCCGTGATGCCCTTGACCATGGGGATCAGGGTTCCCGCGGCGATCGCCGCGCCGACCACCAGCGCCAGCCCCAGCAGCAGGACCTGCTCCAGCCGGACCATGCGCATCACCTGCGTACGCGTCGTCCCGGACAGGCGCAGCACCGCGAACTCCCGGCGGCGGCCCAGCGCGTACATGGCCAGGGTGTTCACCGCCGCGATCACCACGTAGATCAGCAGTACGGCGGTGACCACCTTGTTCGTCCAGGCGTTCTCCTCCAGGTTCCGGTCGAGGCCGACCTGGAAGGCGTCGCGGCTCACGACCGAGGAGCCCGGCGCCACGGCGTCCAGCTCGGCGCGGAGCGCCGCGTCCGCGTGCGGACCCGTGGTCGCGACGAACACCGCGTCGTCCAGCCCCGAGCCGGTGTGCGGCGCGAGCGTGTCGTGCGGAAGCGTCAGCGCGGCGAAACCCAGGCCCCGTGTGTAGATCGCGACGACACGGAGGGTCACCGGCGCACCGTCGCCGAACCAGCCGTGGAAGCGGCCGCCGACCCGAAGGTGCATCGACTGGGCGGTGAGGGCGTCCAGGGCGATCGTGTCGCCCCGCAAGGCGGCCAGGTCGCCGCCGGTCACGTCCAGGTCCAGGGTCCGGTCGAGGCCTTCCGGGTCGACGCCCTGCGCCGGGAGGTCGGTGATGCCGCCGCCCTGGCGGGTGAAGAGCGTGCTGTGCACGACCCCGGTGGCCGCCGTGACGCCGTCGGTGCGCCGGATCGCCGCGGCGACCTCGGGCCGCAGGCCGGGCGCCGCGGGCGTGACGACCTGGTCGG
>NZ_JBHLZP010000670.1:0-3819 GCF_042429965.1 Actinoallomurus acaciae | reverse complement strand
GGCCGCAGGGCAAGATGCCCGCGCTGGCGGTACATCCGTCTGATCCGCCGTGGCTTCGCTGTCACAGATCGCGGGGGGTCGCGCGCCGTCGGATGCGGCCGTTTCGGCACCGGCGGTCTCGTTGGGCATTGCCCGTCGCTTTCGGCGGCGCTGAGTGGATCGGGGGTGAGCGCCGCTCGTCACGTGCGGGGGAGGCGAGACCGGCGCGGCGCTGAGCGGGGCGCCGTCCGGGGCAGAGCGGGGCGGCGGTGGGCGGTTACGCGGGGAGGGTCAGGGCGGCGGTGAGTGTGCGGGCCAGGGCGGTGGCCGTCTCGTCCGGTACCCGGGGTGCGTTCAAGCCCTCGGCGAAGTAGGCGAAGAAGGCCTGCTGGAAGCAGGCGCCCGCCAGCAGCGCGGCCACCGCGTCCGGGTCGGCGTGGTCCGGGACGCGGCCCAGTTCCTGCTCGGCGCGAAGGTAGACGGCGATGCGTTCGACCGCGTGCCAGGGGCCGCCGCCGTACCGGCCGATCGACGCGTGGTGCGCCGCCATCAGTCCCGGTTCGGAGACCACCGAGCTCAACATCGGGAACGTCTCGCGGTAGAAGTCCAGCATCCCGCGGACCAGCCGGTAGATGTTCTCCTCGACCCGGTCGCGTCCGGCCGTGATCTCGATCCGGGCGCTGCCCGGCGCGCGTTCGCGCAGAACGCGCAGGAGGAGCTCCTCCTTGTCGCGAAAGTGCTTGTAGAGCGTCGCCTCGGAGAAGCCGGCCGCCTTGGCGATCTCCTTGGTGGTCGTGCGGGTGACGCCGCGCGTCCGCATGAGTTCCGCGGCGGCGTCCAGGATGCGGTCGCGCGTCTCCACATCGAACCCCCTTTGGTTAGTGAGTACTCACTCGCTATCTTAGTAGTGGGTGAGTACTCACTAACCACGACACCAGGGCATCACACGACGGAAGGCGAGGCCCGCGATGAAACTGACGATCTTCGGCGCGACCGGGAGAACCGGTATCCAACTGGTCCGGCAGGCGCTGGAGGAGGGGCACGACGTGACCGCGGTCGTACGGGACCCGGCGCGGCTCGACGTGCCCGCCTGCGAGCGGCTGCGGGTGGTCACCGCGGACGTCACCGACCCCGCCGCCGTCGCGCCGGCCGTGGAGGGCGCCGACGCGGTCCTGTCGGCGCTCGGTCCCCGCGGCAGGGGGCCGACGACGATCTGCTACGACGGCGTCCGCGCCGCCATCGAGGCGATGGGCAAGGCGGGCGTCCGGCGTCTGGTGGTGTGCAGCGCCGCGGGCGCGTTCGCCGACGCGGGGGACGGCCTCTTCACCCGCTATGTCGTCAAGCCGCTGATCTTGAACCCGCTGCTCAGGGACGGCTTCGAGGACATGCGCCGCTGCGAGCGTGAGGTGCGGGACTCGGGGCTGGAGTGGACCCACGTGCGGGCGCCGCAGCTGCTCGACAAGGAGGCGACGGGCCGCTACCGCACCGCGACCGACATCAACCTGCGCGGCGGCCGTTCGATCTCCCGGGCCGACCTGGCCGCCTGCATGCTCGGCGTGATCGGCGACGACGACTCGATACGCCACCACGTCTCGGTGGCGTACTGAGAGACCGCCCGGAACCCCGAAACGGGGGTTCCGGGCGGTCTCTCAACGGGCGGGCCTCAGCCCACGCCCAGGAGGTCCACCACGAAGATCAGCGTCTCGCCGGGCTTGATGGCGCCGCCGGCGCCGCGGTTGCCGTAGCCCAGGTGCGGCGGGATCACCAGCTTGCGGCGTCCGCCGACCTTCATGCCGGCCACGCCCTGGTCCCAGCCTTGGATGACCCGTCCGGCGCCGAGCGGGAAGTCGAAGGGCGCCCCGCGGTTCCACGAGGCGTCGAACTCCTCACCGGTCGAGTGGGAGACACCGACGTAGTGGACGGTGACGGTCGAGCCGGGCTGCGCCTCGGGGCCGTCGCCGACCGTGATGTCGGTGATCTGGAGGTCCGCGGGCGGCTCGCCCTCGGGAAAGTCGATCTCGGGTCGCTCGAGTGCCATGAGAATCTTTCGGTGTTTGACGATGTACGAACCGCCCAGCGTAGCGATGCGGTGGCGCGGCGGGGGAATGCGGGCGCGGCGGCCCGGGTTGGGCCGGACGTGAACATCGAGATCTTCTCCGACGTCGTGTGCCCGTGGTGTTACCTGGGCCGGGCCCGCTTCCGTACGGCCGCCGAGGCGTTCGGCGGCGACGCGGCGGTGACCTGGCGTCCGTTCCAGCTCGATCCGGAGGCGACCGGCGGCGGGCTGACCAGTGAGCTCATGGCCGACCGCTTCGGCGGCCCGGCCAAGGTCGCCGAGATGCACGAGCGGATGGCCGGCCTGCTGGCGGCCGAGAACCTGCCGTACGCACCGGAGAAGGCGATCAGCGCGAACACGCGCGACGCGCACCGGGTCATCGCCCTGGCGGGGGAGGCGGGCGTCCAGGACGCCGTCGTCGATCGGCTGTTCCGCGCGTATCACGCCGAGGGCCGCGACCTGAACGACCACGGCACCCTCGCCGCTCTGGCCGCCGAGGCGGGGCTCGACGGCGTCGCGGAGCGGCTCGCCGCCGGCGACGGCGAGGCGGAGGTGGCCGGCCAGGTCGGGCGCGCACGGGCGATGGGCGTGAGCGGTGTCCCGTTCTATGTGTTCGAGGAGAAGTGGGCGGTCTCGGGCGCGCAGTCCGTGGAGTTCTTCGAGAGCGCGCTGCGCGAGGTGGCCGCCCAGGCGTGAGCCGCCGAACAGGCGGGTGACGGTCCGGACGCCGTCGCTCGTACGGGCCGGGCGGCCGAATACCGAAAAACGGACCGTTCGTTGGCAGGACTCGACGGTTCGCCCGTCCGCGGCGTCCGGGTAGACAGTGACTCATGGCGATCCGGATCGGCATTGACACCGGTGGGACGTTCACGGACGTGGTCGCGGTGGACGAGGACAGCGGAGCGATCGTCACCACCAAGACGCCGTCGACGCCGGACGACCCGGCCGCGGGGTTCATGGCGGGCATCGCCCGGCTGGACGCCGCCGACATCGCGGCCGTGTGCCACGGCACGACCGTGGCCACCAACCGGCTCCTCGAAGGCCGCGTCGGCGACCTCGGTTTCATCACCACCGAGGGTTTCGAGTTCCTGCTGGAGATCGCCCGCCAGAGTGTCCCGGACGGCTACGGCAACTCCTACTTCTGGGTGAAGCCGCCGCGGATCGTCCCGGCGCATCGGGTCAAAACGGTCGGCGGCAGGCTCGACCACACCGGCGCGGAGGTGCGGCCCTTCGACGAGGCGTCGGCGGTGCGTGCCGCGCGCTGGTTCCGCGACCAGGGCGTGACCGCGATCGGCGTGTGCTTCCTGCACTCCTACGCCGACCCCGCGCACGAGCGGGCCATGCGCGAGGTGCTGCGCCGCGAGCACCCGGACGCGGTGGTGTCGCTGTCGCACGAGGTGCTGCGGGAGTACCGGGAGTACGAGCGGTCGGTCACCACCCTGGTCGACGCCGCCGTCAAGCCCGCCATCGGCCGCTACGTCGCGCGGATCTCCGAACGCCTCGGCGACGTGCCCCTGTACGTCATGACGAGCAACGGCGGCGTGCTGTCGGCGAGCGAGGTGGTGGACCGCCCGATCACGACCGTGCTGTCGGGCCCGGCCGCCGGCGCCCTCGGCGCCGCGTTCGTCGCGCGGGCGGCCGCCGAGCACGCGAACGTCATCACGCTCGACGGCGGGGGCACCTCCACCGACGTCGCCGTCGTGCTCGACGGCGAGCCGACGCTCACCACCGAGGGCACGGTCGGCGACTACCCGTCCAAGATCCCGATGATCGACATCGTCACG
>NZ_JBHLZP010000669.1:4253-5189 GCF_042429965.1 Actinoallomurus acaciae | reverse complement strand
GCCGCCGCGGGCGCGTCCGCGCTGGCCCTCACGGGCGACACACCGTACCTGGGCCGCCGGCGGCGCGACCGCGACCCGGCCCTGGTCCCCGATGAGATCTTCGGCGTGAACCTCGGCGACGGCTTCGACCGCGCTCTGGCCGAGCAGGCCGCCGACGTCACGTACGACGACATCGCCTGGCTGGCCGGGACCTCCGGGCTGCCCGTGGTGGTGAAGGGCGTGCTGCGCGGGGACGACGCGCGTGACTGCGCCACCGCGGGAGCGGCCGGGGTGTGGGTGTCCAACCACGGCGGACGGCAGCTGGACGGCGCGGTGGCGACCGCCGTGGCCCTGCCGGAGGTGGCGGACGCGGTGGGCGACCGCACCGAGGTCTACGCCGACGGAGGAATCCGCACGGGAACGGACGTACTGCGCGCGCTCGCCCTGGGCGCACGAGCGGTGTTCGTCGGCCGACCGGTACTGTGGCACCTCGCGACCGGCGGCGAGGACGCGGTGGCGGACGGCCTGACGACGCTGTCGGATGCCCTGGCACACGCGATGGGCCTGGCCGGTGTGACGACCGTCGCCGCCATCGACCGAAGCCTGTACGCCTCCGGAGGCACCTGACCCCGGGGACGGCACCTCCGCCCGACGTCCGCCCCGCCGACACCGTACCGGCGGACGCACCCACGCCAGATGACGGCCACCCGGACGAGGCGGAGGGCGACGGAGCACGCACCGATCGGCCTGGCGTGGCGGGACCCGGCGCCGCCCCGACTCGCCTTCCGCACCGCACGAGGCGAGCTTCGACCTCCTGGCCTGATCCCCAGACACCCCCGCCATACAACGACGGCACACTCCCCCGGCCTGCCCCGCCCGCCGAAGACGCCCCGCCCGGGGAAGACGCCCCGCCCGGGGAAGACGCCCCGCCCGGGGAAGACGCCCCGCCCGGGGAAG
>NZ_JBHLZP010000669.1:0-4247 GCF_042429965.1 Actinoallomurus acaciae | reverse complement strand
CCCGGGGAAGACGCCCCGCCCGGGGAAGACGCCCCGCCCGGGGAAGACGCCCCGCCCGGGGAAGACGCCCCGCCCGCCCAGGGGGCTCCATCCCACTTCCATTGTCCAGGGCGGATGTCCGTCCGTGGAAGTGCGCCGTGCGCGGCTGTGGACAACTCCGCTTCGGCTCGCCCCGGACGCAGCCGGCATGCTCGCGGCGCCTCCGTCCGAGGTCCGCAGCCGCTGGCTGCGTACCCGCAGGCGTACCCCTGTCGCATGACCGCGGACGGTGGCCCCGTCCGACGCTCGCGCGGCCGACATCGGCCACACGGCCTACCGGGCCGCGCTCCCCTACCGCATGCGATCGCCGCACGGCCTGCGGCAGGCCAGCGCCCACACCACCGATACCCGGCCATACTCCCCCACCACAAGCGATCGCCGCACGGCCCAGGCCAGCGCCCACACCACCGATACCCGGCCATACTCCCCCACCACAAGCGATCGCCGCACGGCCCGCAGCAGGCCGACGGCCGTGCCGCCGATTCCTGTCCGTGCGCCGGGCCGTCGGGGTGGCTCGGGCACACGTGACCAGCGGCGTCGGCGGCTCCGCACCAGGCCGGGCGACGTACCTCCATCGCACGCGATCGACGCCGGGACGTCACCCCGGCCGCCCCGGCACCAGGCGCGCCTCGTGCCGGCCGGCGTGGCCCCGGGGGTGCTGCCACTCCGGCTCCGGGGGCGAATAACGTGGGAGATGTGAAGGGCATCTTCCGGCGGCATGGCCATGACGCCGTCTACACGGTCACTGACGCCCGGCGGCCGATGTCGGAGGACATCGGGTACCGCGAGCGCCGCTACCTCCTCACGATGGGCGTCCGCGCCCTCTGCTTCATCCTGAGCATCGTGTTCGCCGTGACCCTGCACGGCGCGGGATGGTGGCTGGCGGTGCTCGCACTGGCCGGTGCGGTGGTGCTGCCGTACATCGCGGTGATCTTCGCCAACGGAGGCCGCGAGCCGGACAGCGCTGCCCGGTTTGCCCCGTATGAACCGGAACACGAGGACCAAAAGCGGATTTCTGGACCTCGGGATCAAATCGGCTCGTGACAATGTCTTGACTAACTCAGGGGGGGTTCGGTGTACGATTTGTACCGGCGCTCTGGTCCCCCGTCGGGGCGCCCGTGCCGGTGTTCCGGGCCCCCGTCGGAACACCGATGAATGCAACGCCGGGAGGATTGCCCCCGTATCCTCCCGGCGTTGCCATTTCTTGAGTCTTTCCAGAAAAGCCCTGTTGACGTGCGACGCCCCCGCGGGCCGGGCCCGCGGGGGCGTCTTGCGGCGGTCGGAGACCGCACCGGGAACCCCGGGCGGGCTCCAGGAGGGTCAGGCGTCGCGGCTCCGCAGCTGCACCGAGGCGATCACCAGCAGCACCGCGGTCCAGATCGCGAAGACCCCGAAGCCCTGCCAGGGCGTGAGAAGGTCGCTGTTGGCCTGGTGCGCCTTGGCGATGAGCTGACCCGCCTCGGAGGGCAGGTACGCGTGAACGTGCTTGCCGAGGCTCCCCGGCAGTAGCGCGGCCAGCGGGGCGAGCACGAGGACGAACCCGATGACGCCCGTGATGCCGGCCGCCGTGTGGCGGATGATGGCGCCCAGCGCTAGCGCGAACAGGCCGAGCATGGCCAGGTAGAGCCCGCCGCCGATCACGGCGCGCAGCACGCCCGGGTCGCTGAGCGAGACCGGCGCCTTGCTGTGCAGGATCGGCTGGCCGATGAAGAACGACGCGAACGAGACGACCGTGCCCAGCACGAAGATCAGCGCGGTGAACACGACGGCCTTGGCCGCGAGCATCGGTACCCGCCTCGGCACCGCGAGGAGACTCGCCCGGATCATCCCGGTGGAGTACTCCGACGCGATCACCATGACTCCCAGAACGCAGACAGTCAGCTGGCTGAGAAAGAATCCGCTCCCCAGGATCGTGCTCGTGGGATCGGCTTTGATGGTCGCCTGCGAGGCGGCGTCGGTCTTGCTCCACTGTGACGCTGTCAGGCTGCAGAGCAGGGCGGTGAAGCCCAAATCGAGGATCACGAGCAACACGAGCGACCACACGGTCGACCGCACCGATCGGATCTTGGTCCACTCCGACAGCAGCAGACGGCCGAAACCGGCCTTACGGATCACGGGGGTGGCCCCCGCGGCGTGGGTGGCGGTCGTCATCGTGTCTCTCCCTGCGGCTCCGGCACGGCCTGCGGCTGGGGTACGGCCGGCGGGGCCGGGGGTACGGCGGTCGCGCCTCCGTATTCCACGCTCTCCCGCGTGAGCTCCATGAACGCCTCTTCGAGGGACCCGCGCCTGGGGGTGAGCTCGTGCAGGACGAACCCTCCGGCCGAGGCGAGCTCGCCGACACGGGCGGCCGGCATGTGGGTGACGGACAGCAGGCCGTCCTCGCCCCGGGTCGTCTTGCCGCCCTCGTGCTCGATCGCCGCCGCGATGCCCTCGACGTCGGGGCTGCGGACGACGACGACCTCCTCGGTGCTGCGCTCGATGAACTCCTCGGTGGAGCAGTCGGCGATGAGCCGGCCCCGGCCGATGACGATGAGGTGGTCGGCGGTGACCGCCATCTCGTTCATCAGGTGGCTCGACACGAAGACGGTGCGGCCCTCGGAGGCGAGCCGCTTCATCAGCGTGCGGATCCAGACGATGCCCTCCGGGTCGAGGCCGTTGACCGGCTCGTCCAGGATGAGCACGGCCGGGTCGGCCAGCAGCGCCGCGGCGATGCCCAGCCGCTGGCCCATGCCCAGCGAGAACCCGCCCGCGCGCTTGCGCGCCACGTCGGTCAGGCCGACCAGGCGGACGACCTCGTCGATGCGCTCCCTGCCGACGCCCTGCGTCTGTGCCAGGGCGAGCAGGTGGTTGTACGCGCTGCGGCCCGTGTGGACGGCACGGGCCTCCAGCAGAGCCCCGACCGTCTGCAACGGGCGGGGCAGGTCACGGTAGTGCTTACCGTCGATCGTCGCGTCGCCCCCGTGAGGACGGTCCAGCCCGAGGATGAGACGCATGGTGGTCGACTTGCCGGCGCCGTTCGGGCCGAGGAAGCCGGTCACCCTCCCGGGTTCGACTCTGAAGGACAGGTCATTGACGGCGATCCTGTCGCCGTAACGCTTGGTGAGGTTCGTTGCCTCGATCATTCCCAGATCCCGCGTTGGTTGATGGCAGTGCGTAAGGCTGATCACGGTAATCGCCGTGACACCCGGGCGGATCCATCCTTCGGTTGATATGAGCCGCCACCCGGCTATGTTTCCTCCTCCACCCGACGGTGGGGAAACACCGAAAGTCGGATCCGACGCCGAGGTCGCCCCCGCCGGCCGGCGGTCGGCGCCCGCGACGAACGATCACGCCCCCGGAGGAATTCGCTTGTCGCCATAATGGCCGTCGGGCAGAAGGAAGGACCCGAAGATGCCGCTTCCGGACGAGTCACTCGTTGGGGCGCCGCGCCGTCTTCGCCGTGCGGTCGAACGCGTCGAAAAGGAGTTTCGCGGGCCGGCCGTGACCGCCAAGGGCGCGCGGGCGTACGCACGCGCCATGGGGCTGGCGCTCGACCTCGATCCGGCTCTGGCGGTCGCGCTGTTCGCGTCGTACGACGCCCGTGTTCCCGGCGACCTGTACGCCGCGGCGTTCGAGCCGGAGGACCTCCAGGCGCTGCGCGAACTGGCGCGACGTGAGGACCGCGACACCCTGAGCACCGTGTTCGAGCTGGCGGCGCGGCTGCGGATCGAGGATCTGCGGGCCGAGGCGCTCGACCGGCTGGCCGGCGTGCTCGGTCGCGAGGGTGACGCGAACCGGCTGGTCACGCACCTGCAGCGCTGGCAGGACCTGGGCCTGCTGGAGGCCGCGACGCTCGGGCGGGCGTTGCGCGGGCACCTGACCCGCGTCTCGCTGGACCGTGACGCGCCGCTGTGGTCGGCCTATCTCGCTCAGGTGCCGGAGACCCTGCTGCCGGAGTCGTTCGAGGTGCACCGCTTCCTCGGGCACGGCGCGGAGGCGGTACGGCTCGCCGACACGAGCGACCGGCGGGCGAAGGCCCTGGAGTGCTGCCTGGCGTCGAGGCGCCCCGCCGACGTCGAGGCCGGGCGGGAGCTGGCCGTGTCGCTCGGTGACGAGGCGGCGGCCCGTACGCTCTCGGAGCACCTGGCGGACCTGCTGTTCGCGGCCGGCCGGTACGCCGACGCCCTGCCCGCGTTCGAGGAGGCCGGCCGCGCGGACCGGGCGAGCGC
>NZ_JBHLZP010000668.1:0-3825 GCF_042429965.1 Actinoallomurus acaciae | reverse complement strand
GCCGGCGAGGACGGCCCCGCCGGCCTCGTCCACCGGCAGCTCCATGGCATCGAGAGGCGTCGCGGCGGCCGCCATCGCCCGGGCGAGGCGCCAGGGCATGGCCGCCGCCGCGGCGCGGGGCGGAGTCTGAGGAGAAGGGGGGTGGGCGTCGGTCCCGTCACCCGAGTCCCATCGGCGTTGAAGACCGCGCGGGCCACCAGGCACCTTCTCGCCTCCTCGGGCAGGCAAACTCGTCCTTGACCACTATAGCGGCATACTGTAGACAAAATGCAGTAGCCCCACGAGAACGGAGTTCCCGTGAGAGTCGCTGTCGTCGGCGCCGGTGCGATCGGCGCCTATGTCGGAGCAGCCCTGCACCGCGCCGGGGTGGAGGTCCACCTGGTCGCCCGCGGCCCCCACCTGGAGGCGATCCGGCGGGACGGCGTGCGCGTGCTCAGCCCGCGTGGAGACTTCACCGCCCGACCCCCGGCCACGAACGACCCCCGGGAGATCGGTCCGGTCGACCACGTCTTCCTCGGGCTCAAGGCCAACGCCTACGCGGGCAGCGGCCCGATCCTGGCCCCCCTCACCACGGAGCGCACCGCCGTCATCGCGGCCCAGAACGGCATTCCGTGGTGGTACTTCCACGAACACCCGGGCCCCTACGAGGGCTACCGCATCGAGACGGTCGACCCCGGCGGGGCCGTGACCGCCACCATCCCACCCGAACGCGCGATCGGCTGCGTCGTCTACGCCGCGACCGAGATCGCGTCGCCCGGCGTGATCCGGCACCTGGAGGGCACGCGGTTCTCCATCGGCGAGCCCGACGGGACGGTCTCGGACCGCTGCCGGGCGTTCAGCGAGGCGATGGTCGCCGGCGGCCTCAAGTGCCCGGTCGAGCCGGACCTGCGCAAGGACATCTGGATCAAGCTGATGGGCAACATCGCCTTCAACCCGATCAGCGCGCTGAGCCGGGCGACGATGATCGAGATCTGCCGCCACCGCGACACCCGCGAGCTGGTGATCACGATGATGCGCGAGACCCTCGACGTCGCCGAGCGGCTCGGCTGCCGCCCGGAGATCTCCATCGGCCGGCGGCTGGCGGGCGCCGAGCGGACCGGCCACCACAAGACCTCCACGCTCCAGGACCTGGAGAAGGGCAAGCCGCTGGAGCTGGACGTGATCCTCGCGGCCGTGGTCGAACTCGCCGACCTGACCGGAACACGCGTCCCCACCCTGCGCGCGATCAACGCCGTCGCGGGGCTGGCCAACGAGAAGATCACCGCCGCCGCCCGGAGCACGGTCCCCGCCTGACACCGGAGGACGTCACACCCGTCTCACCGGGGTCCGCTCGCGTTCATGAGGGACAGGCGGTCCGCCACTGACCATTGCCTGGGAGAGTAGCCTGGCATACGGTACATCGTATACAGTCTTCGGTTTCGAGAATGGGGCCCGGCATGGCGAAGAAAACCCCCCGCGCGCCGTACGTCCGTCTGACCCGCCCGCTCGTCCGGGACGCCGGCGAGCTCCGGCCCGCGTCCTGGGACGAGGCCCTGGACCGCGCGGCCGAAGGCTTCCGCCGCAACGTCGAGGCCCACGGCCCCGACGCGTTCGGGATGTTCTCCTGCGCGCGGGCCACCAACGAGATGAACTTCGTCGCGCAGAAGTTCACCCGCGTGGTGATCGGCACGAACAACGTGGACTCGTGCAACCGCACCTGCCACGCCCCCAGCGTCGCCGGTCTGGCCGCCGCCTTCGGCAGCGGCGGCGGGACGTCCTCCTACCAGGAGATCGAGGACACCGACCTCATCGTGTTGTGGGGGTCCAGCGCACGCGAGGCGCACCCGATCTTCTTCCAGCACGTGCTCAAGGCGATCCGCCGGGGCGCGCGCGTGTTCGCGGTCGACCCGCGGCGCACGAGCACGGCCCGGTGGGCGGACCGCTGGCTCGGTCTGAACGTCGGCACCGACATTCCGCTGGCGAACGCGGTCGCCCGCGAGATCATCCACGCGGGCCTGCACAACACCACGTTCGTCGAGCGCGGCACGAGCGGGTTCGCGGAGTTCGCCGCGTCGGTCGAGCCCTGGACCCTGGAGGCCGCCGAGCGCGAGACCGGCGTACCCGCCGCGGCCATCCGCGAACTCGCCCACGCGTACGCCCGCGCCGACCGGGCGCAGCTGTGCTGGACGCTCGGCATCACCGAGCACCACAACGCGACCGACAACGTCCGCGCGCTGATCAACCTGGCGCTGCTCACCGGGCACGTCGGGTGCTACGGCTCGGGCCTCAACCCGCTCCGCGGCCAGAACAACGTCCAGGGCGGCGGCGACATGGGCGCCATCCCCGACCGCCTGGCCGGATTTCAGGACATCCTCGACCCCGCCGTGCGCACGCGGTTCGCCCAGGCGTGGGGACGCGAGATCCAGCCACGCCACGGCCTCAACCTCACCGACATGCTCGCCGCGATGGGCGCGGGCACGCTGACGGCCGCGTACATCATCGGCGAGAACCCGACCCAGTCCGAGGCGGACGCCGAGCACACCGTCAAGCGGCTCGGCCTGCTCGACCACCTGGTGGTCCAGGACATCTTCCTCACCAGGACCGCCCGCATGGCCGACGTCGTGCTGCCCGCCGGCGCCGCGTGGTGCGAGTCCGACGGCACCATGACCAACAGCGAGCGGCGCGTCCAGCGCGTCCGCAAGGCGCTCGACCCGCCCGGCGAGGCCCGCGACGACATCGACATCCTGTGCGCGCTGGCGCGCCGGCTCGGGCACGACTGGCGCTACGAACGCGCCGAGGACATCTGGGACGAGGTGCGGTCGCTGTCCCCCATCCACGCGGGCATGAGCTACGCGCGGCTGGAGGAACGGCAGGGCATCCAGTGGCCCTGTTACTCCGAGGACGGGGAGGAGCCCTCGTTCCTGCACTCGCGGCTGTGGGAGACCGACCCGGAGGCCCGTGGGCGTCCCGCGCCGTTCGCGGTGCTGCGCCACTCACCGCCGGTGGACCGGCTCGACCAGGAGTTCCCGCTGCGGCTCACCACCGGACGCCGGCTCGACTCCTACAACACCGGCGTCCAGTCCGGAGGATTCGCCTCGCCGCTGCGCCGTGGGGAGAACGTCGAGTTGTCCCCCGAGGACGCCGAACGGCTCGGTGTCACGACGGGTGAGCAGGTCCGGATCTCCTCACGGCGCGGCACCGTCACCGCCCCGGCCTTCGTGGACCCGGCGCTGCGGCCGGGTCTGGTCTTCATGACCATGCACTTCCCCGACGAGGTGAACACCAACAGCCTGACCATCGAGGCCACCGACCCGATCGCCGGCACCGCCGAGTACAAGGCGACCGCCGTACGGGTCGAGAAGGTCGGAGGGAACTGACCATGGACCTGCGCTTCCGGGACGTGGCGCCGACCGAGGAGGAACGCGCGGCGGTCGACGCGCTGCTCGGCCCGCCGTCCTCCGCCTGGGACGGCGGCGGCCGGGACGACATCCGGGTCGCCCGGGGCGGCCACGAGGCACGGGAACGGCGGGACCTGCTGCTCCCCGCGCTGCACGCGGTCAACGACCGGGTGGGCTGGATCAGCGAGGGCGCGCTGGACTACATCTGCCGGCGGTTGACCGTCGCACCCGCCGAGGCGTACGGGGTGGCGACGTTCTACGCGCTGCTGTCCGTGGAGCCCCGGCCGCGTCGCGTCGTGCACGTGTGCACCGACCTGGCCTGCCGCGCCGCGGGCTCGGCCGAGCTGTGCCGGTCGCTGGAGGACTCGCTCGGCCCGCACGGACGGCCCGCGGGCGACGGCGACGTCGTCTGGCATCACAGCCCGTGCCTGGGACTGTGCGAGCGCGC
>NZ_JBHLZP010000667.1:308-6139 GCF_042429965.1 Actinoallomurus acaciae | reverse complement strand
GCCGGCGAACACCGCGGCCACCCGCATGCGGGCCGGCACTCCGGGGGAGACCGTCACCGCCGGCACCGCGCCGGCCACGAACGCCGGGCCCTCCAGCAGCGTCACGGCCTCGCCGCGGTGGTTGGTGCGCAGCCAGAGTTTCTCGTCGCCCGGCGGGCGCCGCGTCAGCAGGAGGTACGCCACCCGCGCGGCCGCCGCACCGACCACGGTCCCGGCCACTGCCTT
Organism: Actinoallomurus acaciae; assembly: GCF_042429965.1. Classification (NCBI taxonomy): domain Bacteria; kingdom Bacillati; phylum Actinomycetota; class Actinomycetes; order Streptosporangiales; family Thermomonosporaceae; genus Actinoallomurus; species Actinoallomurus acaciae. The sequence continues at coordinate 5,914 of NZ_JBHLZP010000667.1, read as the reverse complement.
ACGCATCCTGCCTCACTTCTTCTCAGGCACCGTGGGAACGGGGGTCGGCATCGGGCCGTCCACGTTCGACCCGACGCCGTAGTCGCCGAACTTGCCCTGCCGCGCGAAGTCGAGCGCGAACACCGTCGTCAGACGGCCGGCCGAGACGTCGCCGGTGTCGACCGTCGAGACGTGGTCCTGTGCCTTGCCCGCGTCGCGGATCGCCTTGATCATGCCGCCGTCGGACGCGGCGTCGCCGTTGCCCGCCACCACCGTGCCGTTGGCGTACTTGGACAGGGCCATCGGGAGGGCGACGAGGGCCTTGTTCTCGGCGTCGGCGTCCTTGTCCTTGCTCGCCGCGGTGGGCGCGATCACGATGGCGAGTGTGGCACGGGTGGCGGGCTGCCCGCTGTAATTCAGGAAACCCGCCGTCTTGAATCCGGAGAGGACCTGCCCGGCGGCGGGGTCCTCCTGGCCGCTGCTGGAGGCCTGCCGGGTGGCGAGCACCGCGGCCAGCTCCAGCGCCGTCCGGTCGTACGGCGAGGCGTCCTGGGGGAAGTCCACCGTGGCCGGTTTCAGCTGGTCGGTCAGCTCGGTGAGCGTGGTCAGCTGGTTGGCGTCGAGGTACTTCTCCTGCAGCGTGACGTATCCGCTGATCCGCGCGCCGGCCTTGCCGATGAGGTCGGCGGCCTTGGCCCGCATCTGGTCGTCAGCGCCCGGCGCCTCGATGAAGACGACGCTCTCGCCCTTCAGCCGCCCGCTGACGATCTGCGGCGCGACGTTGTCCATGACCTGGTCGTCGTAGCCGTTGATCTGATCGGTGGTGCGGTTGAGGGTCCGCAGGCTCTGGTTGTCCTTTTCAAGCTGGCCCGACCGGTCCTTCAGCTGGTCGACGAGTGGTCCCCGCAGCGCGGAGGCACCGACTACGAGGCCGAGTGCCAGCGCCAGGAAGATCGCAATGATGGAAACGAGGTGGTATCGGAAATCGATCACGTGAACAATCCGGTCAGCCAATAGACGAACTGATGCCATTTGTCGGCGACGACAGGCGCGAACGCGTCACCGGCGGGCGAGGAGACGATCGCCACGATCATGGCGACGAGCGTCGCGGCCACCAGCAACAGGAGCGAGGATCCCTTGATGCGGCTGCGATAGAGCCGGCTCACTCCCTTGGCGTCGACGAGCTTGCTCCCCACCCGGAGGCGGGTCAAGAACGTGCTGGACATGCCCGCACGCCCCTTGTCGAGGAACTCCACGAGCGTCGCGTGAGTTCCCACGGCCACGATCAGCGTGGCGCCCCGGTCGTCGGCGAGCAGCATCGCGATGTCCTCGCTGGTGCCCGCCGCGGGGAAGACGACGGCCTTCCGGTCGAGGTCGTGCACCCGCTTGAGACCGGGCGCGCGACCGTCGCGATAGGCGTGCACGATCAGCTCCGCGCCGCAGGTCAACGCCTCGTCGGACACGGAGTCCATGTCACCGACGATCATGTCGGGACGGTAGCCGGCCTCGATCAGCGCGTCGGCGCCTCCGTCGACGCCGATCAGCACCGGCCGGTATTCGCGGATGTAGGGCCGCAGGGTCGCGATGTCCTCGCGGTAGTGGTAGCCGCGCACGACGATCAGCACGTGCCGGCCGTCGAGGTCGGTCGTGACGTCCGGCACGCCGACGCCGTCGAGCAGCAGGTCACGCTCGCGCTTGAGGAACTCCATCGTGTTGGCGGCGAACGCCTCGAGCTGGGCGGGGAGCTCCGCCTTCGCCTCGGTCATCGCCGCCTCGACGGTCTCCTCGGTCTGCCGGATGCCCTTGGCCACGACCTGGTCATCGCAGATCAGCGCCCCGCCGTCGACGCGTACGCGGTCGCCCTCACGGACCTTGGCGAAGACGTCGGGGCCGACGTCGTCGATCAGCGGAATGCCGGCCTCGACGAGGATCTGGGGCCCGAGGTTGGGATAGCGGCCCGAGATGCTGCGCGCCACATTGATCACTGCCGCCACATCGCAGGCCGCGAGGGCCTCGGCGCTGACGCGGTCGAGATCGACGTGGTCGATGATGGCGATGTCACCGGGCTCGAGGCGCTTGGTCAGCTTCTTGGTCTTGCCGTCGAGACGCGCCACGCCGGTCGTACCCGACTCGGCGTCTCCACGCTCACGGCGCAGCCCACGCAGCCGCGGCACGTGCAGGCGCGCGGTCGGTTTGATCCTCGGGGAGACGTCATTCATCGTGATGCCATCCTGCCAGAGCGCGGACGGTGACACTTGTAACGTCGATCGTAAAGGCGCGTTCGTTCTTTACCGTGCGCGTCGTTCGACGCCCTGAGCTCCGCACACGGGGGGCCGGGCTCGGAGTCGTCCAGGCCTGTGAGCCTACGCGACCCGGACACCGCCCCCGCACTCAGCGCTCGGCGGCGGCGATGGCCAAAAGCTCCTCCGCGTGCGCGCGGCCCAGCTCGGAGTCCTCCAGGCCCGCCAGCATGCGGGACAGCTCGCGCACGCGGCCGGCGTCGTCGAGGGCGGTCACGCCGCTGCGGACCACCCGCCCGTCGTTGGACTTCTCCACCACCAGATGCTGGTCGGCGAAGGCCGCCACCTGCGGAAGGTGGGTCACCACGATCACCTGCGCCGACTTGGCCAGCCGCGCGAGCCGCCGCCCGATCTCCACGGCCGCCTTGCCGCCGACGCCGGCGTCCACCTCGTCGAAGACGAAGGTCGGCACGGGGTCGGCGCCCGCGAACACCACCTCGATGGCCAGCATGACCCGCGAGAGCTCACCGCCGGACGCGCCCTTGTGCAGCGGCAGCGGCGTCGCGCCCGGGTGGGCGGCGAGCCGCAGCTCGACCTCGTCGACGCCGTGCGGCCCGAACTCCTCCTGCTGGGTCACGGCGACGACCACCTGCGCGTGGGGCATGGCGAGCGCGGTCAGCTCCGCGGTCACCGCCTCCGAGAGGCGTTCGGCCGCCTCCATACGGACCGCGGTCAGCTCCGCGGACAGCTCGGTCAGCTGGCGGGTCAGGTCGTCGTGCTCGGCGCGCAGCTCCTCGATGCGGTCGTCGTCGGAGTCGAGCTCGACCAGCCGCGCCGCGGAACGCTCGGCCCACGCGAGCACGGCGGCGACGTCCTCGCCGTACTTCCGGGTGAGGGCCGTCAGTGCGGCCCGGCGCTCCTGGACGCTCGCCAGCAGCGCCGGGTCGGCCTCGATCGACTCGGCGTACCCGGCGAGCTCGGCCGCGACGTCGGAGACGAGGTAGACGGCCTCGGAGAGCCGGTCGGCCTGGCCGGCCAGCGCCTCGTCGTGGGCCCGTACCGCCTCCAGCGCCTGCCGGGCCCCGCTGAGCAGGCTGATCGCGTCGGCGGCGCCGGTGGCGGCGGTCGGGTCGCCCTGCAGGGCCTCGTGCGCGGAGGTCGCGGCCGTACGCAGCGCGTCGGCGTGCGCGAGACGCTCGTCCTCGGCCGCGAGGTGCTCGTCCTCCCCCGGCTTGGGGTCGACCTTCTCGATCTCCTCCAGGCCGAACCGGAGCATGTCGGCCTCCTGGGCCCGCTCGCGGGCCTGGGTGATCAGCTCCTCGAGCCGCTGCGTGACGTCGCGGTGCCTGCGATAGGCGGAGATGTAGCCGCGCAGCGGCGGCGACCTTGTCTCCGGCGAACCGGTCGAGCGCGGCCCGCTGGCGGCCCGCCTGCAGCAGCCGCTGCTGGTCGGACTGGCCGTGCACGGCCACCAGGTCGTCGGCCACGTTGATGAGCATCGCGACGGGGACCTGACGGCCGCCCAGGTGGGCGCGCGAGCGCCCCTCCGACGAGATCGACCGGGTGACGATCAGCGCTCCGTCGTCGAGCTCGCCGCCGGCCTCGTCGACGCGCGCGGCGACCTTGCCGCCCTCCTCGACGACGATGCGCCCCTCGACGCTGGCCCGGTCGGCGCCGGGCCGTACGCGCTGCGGGTCGGCGCGCCCGCCGAACAGCAGCCCGAGGCTGGTCACCACCATCGTCTTCCCGGCGCCGGTCTCACCGGTCACCACGTTGAAGCCGGGGGACAGCTCGAGAACGGCCTCCTCGATCACCCCGAGGTTCTGGATCCGTACTTCCTCGACCATGGGCCGCACGTGTCGAACCCCTCCCGTCGCACTGCACAACCGGCGTCCCGAGGCTACCCCGTCATAGCGACGTATTGCCGTCGGATCGCCGGTTGAGGCGAACATTTGTTCGGCTCAGATTACGGGCGGACGTGACATCGCGCGCTCCTGCCGCAGCTCAAGATCACCCCAAGGATGGTCACGAAGAGACGATTTCCCCGGGTCAGCCCCCCTGCCCCCACCCGCGACAGGACGGACGACCCGCCCGGCGCCCGCAGACACCTCAACCCGAGCCCCGACAGGCCCGGCGGCCGCACCACCGAACACCCCGCCGAGAGAGCCCAGGCGGTGACGTCCTGGCCCGGCATCCACGCTTCGCGTGCCGCACGCCGTGCGGGGGCGCTCCGGGAACGGCACGGCCGCCAGAGCGCCCCCGGGTGCGACCCCGACAACAGACCGCAGACGGACACCTTGCCCCCCGCCCCGGCACGCCCGCCAGGCCTGACGGCCGCATCGTCGGACGCCCGTGGACGGCGAGGCACGGCCCCTGCGGCCTCGGCATGCCCGCGGCCGCGTCACCGGTCCCTCTCGGGGCGGGGCGTGCGTCAGTCGCGGACGCGGCCGCGCCAGCCGGCCACCGGAAGGCCGAACTTGGTGACGAGGCGGTCGGTGAACGGTGTCTGGTGCAGGCGCGCGAGCCGTACCGGCAGCTCGCCCCGGCGTACCTCGATCCGCGCGCCGGGAGGGATCTCGATCTGGCGTCGGCCGTCGCACCACAGCACGCCCCCGGAGGTGTTCGGGAGCAGCTCCAGCGCCACCACCGAACGCGGTGAGACCACCATCGGCCGGGCGAACAGGGCATGCGCGCTGATCGGGACGACGAGCAGGGCCTCCACCTCGGGCCACACGACCGGGCCGCCCGCCGAGAACGCGTACGCCGTCGACCCGGTCGGTGTGGCGCACACCACACCGTCGCAGCCCCAGCGGGAGAGAGGGCGGCCGTCGATCTCGGCGATGACCTCGAGCATCCGCTGGCGCGAGGCCTTCTCGACGCTCGCCTCGTTCAGCGCCCAGCCGGACTCGATGACGTCGCCGTTCTCGCGGACGATGACGTCGACGGTCATGCGTTCTTCGACGTCGTACGCCCGCGAGGCCACCTTGTCGACCGTGGCCGCCAGGTCGGCGCGCTCCGCCTCGGCCAGGAAGCCCACGTGGCCGAGGTTGACGCCGAGCACCGGCGTACCGCTGGGCCGCGCGAGCTCGGCGGCGCGCAGGAGCGTGCCGTCGCCGCCGAGCACGATCACCATCTCCGCGCCCTCGGCCGCGGCGCCGCACACCGGTGTGACGTCGACGCCGGCGCACCGCAGGTCTTCGGCCTCGCTGTCCAGCACGCGCGCGGCGATGCCGGACTCGCTCAGCCGGTCGAGCACGAGCTGGGCGCTCCGGACCGCGCCGGGCCGTCCGGTGTGCGCCACGAGCAGGACGGATCGTTTCTCTGTCATGCGGTTTCCTCGGCCACGTCCGCCACGGCACCGGCGCCTAGTAGTGCCTTGTTTGGCGC